>DASXVE010000023.1 GCA_036504445.1 Candidatus Aquicultor sp. | reverse complement strand
TAAAACGTTCTTGTTCGCATCTACACCTCAGGGGCCCACTCGGCTTCTAACAAAGGCACCGGCTCTCACCAAACCCGGCTCGCTTATCACCCGTTAGCGTGTTAAGCCTACTTTCCCCATCAACGGCTTATGTATGTGATTTGAACGAGCGTAACACATGAGACCCGGCGGCGTCAACGACGCCGCCGGGCGTTTTGGTCTCTTTAGCTATCTCTCTATATACATCTCCAACTATTTCTATAGCCTCTTGCGGCTAACGATCGTATGTTCTTAATTCCGGTTTTTCGTCAATTATCGCTCTACGCAGCGTTCTCACTCTGCATAGTGGCGTAATCAGAGACCATTTTGCAAAGCGCCTGCATATCTGCACTTTCAAGCGCGGTGAAGACGTTCTCGCTTGCCGATATCGGCTCGCTCGAGAACTGCGCACCCACGCTCTCGACATTATCCCGCATGTTATCAGGTGCCGAGACCGTTAATCCATTTACGATATCTGCAGCTAACAGAGCTGTTGCCGCATCGCCTATGGCGATAATCGGTACATTATCATCGCGTGCGTTTTTCAGTATTGTCATGGCATCGCTGTTATCCATTATTGACTGAGCGGTTTTTGCATCAGGTACAACGATTGCGCTAAAGCCCAACACCGATGCCTCATTGAACGACATATCGCTCTTGGTACTCACCGACCCATCCATGCTATTTATTACGTCGCTCGCGTTAAAGCTTACAATACGCAGTGATGCATTGAGGTTGCCAAAGCACTGCCACAGCGGCAGAAACGCAGATGCGTCAAACCCATCGACCGCCAGGAATAATACCTGTCGTCCCATCATGTCGGCCATGTATGATTCCTCCTTCGTCTATGTAATACGCATAGTCCTCTTATTTGTTCCCCATTAATTAATATATACCGTCGAAATGACAAAACCCGTCGAAAAGCGAGAGATAAATAAAAAGAGGGCTCGTTATGAGCCCTCTTTTTAAACGAATATACGTGAGGTTGCAGCATCTACCGATTCGATGCCGGGCGCCTCGCATATATGCTGCATTTCACATATTTGCGCAGCTTAGTATTCTTTTTACTGCTTCTATTACTGCGCGACTATGGCATGTGTTACTCCATAATGACTTCAGGCTGAGCCAGCGTAATGCTCTCGCCGTTGCTTCTATCGATGGCGCGATAGAAGCACGACTTGTGACCGGTATGGCACGCTACGCCCACTTGCTCAACAAGCACAAGCAGTGCGTCGGCATCGCAATCGTAGCGAATCTCCTGCACTTTTTGAACATGCCCCGACGTCTCACCTTTGCACCAGTACTGCCGGCGGCTACGGCTCCAGAACCAGGTCCTCCCGGTTTCAATTGTTTTTTGCACCGACTCGTTATTCATATATGCGACCATCAACACCTCGTTGGTGCCAACCTCCTGAATAATCGCCGGTATCAAACCGTTTGAGTCAAATTTCAACTCACCAATGACTTGCACGAACATTCTCCTCTCGTCTGTCTATATTGCAAAGCCCGTCACCGGGTAATTACCTGATTTGTCGCCGGCGTGCATCGACGCAACCCGCATACGTTAAGCGGTTTCTCTGCCTTCGCCGGGACGGGACGGAAGCCTGTACACCACTTCCATCGACCGCGTATACTCTTTCAGAATATCCTGAACCGCCCTACTTACCGCATCGACGATTCTCTCCATATCGCCCTGGTAGGGATCGAAACCCGCATCCAGTAAATGCTTGCTTATAATGCTTTTTATGTGAACCCGCCCAATGTCTATCTCGCGCATACGCTACCAACTCCTCGGCTATTAATTCATCCAATTAAAACCATCAAGAATTAATACCCATATTGGCTGATTGTCCCGATACGCGATTCACTATAATCGTACGGGGATGCGGTGCGCCGCCATATATTCTTTAACTTCTCTGATTGAGAGTTCGCCGTAATGAAAGAGCGACGCCGCCAGCACCGCATCGGCCCCCGACTCGACGACTACTTCGGCAAAATGTTCGATTGTACCGGCACCGCCCGAGGCAATGACCGGGATATTCACGGCGTGTGTAACAGCCCTGGTTAAACCGAGATCGTAACCGTCTTTTGTACCGTCTTTATCCATACTGGTCAGGAGGATTTCTCCCGCGCCAAGTTCTTCGACTTTTCTGGCCCACTCTATGGCGTCAATCCCGGTTGGAATGCGCCCGCCGTTAACGTAGACCTCCCATTTATCCGGACCGGTGTTTCGCGCATCGATTGCAACCACGATGCATTGCGAGCCGTAACGCCGTGAAGTCTCCCTAATGACGTCCGGGTTCTTTACCGCCGCACTGTTAATCGACACCTTATCCGAGCCGGTCGAAAGCATCCTGCGGATATCGTCGCTGGTTCTAATACCCCCGCCGACAGTGTAGGGGATAAAGACTTCTTCGGCCGTGCGCGAAGCTACACCATACATGGTTTCGCGCGCTTCGTGTGACGCGGTAATATCCAGAAACACCAATTCATCGGCACCGGCTTTATCGTATGCAGCCGCGAGTTCCACCGGGTCGCCGGCGTCTCGCAGGTTAACAAAATTGATACCTTTTACAACTCGCCCGGCGTGCACATCGAGACAGGGGATGATTCTAACGGTGAGCATTCTCCCACCTCGCAAGCTCGATAGCCTCCGGCAGTGTGAAATTGCCCTCGTAGAGCGCACGCCCGATGATTACACCCTCAACGCCGGATTCCTGCAGCGGCTTTAGCTGGCGAATATCATCAAGCGCTGAAACGCCGCCCGAGGCGATAACCGGTATGCTGATATTTTCCGCGACATCTTCCGTCGCGAAAACATTGACGCCCTTCTGCGTACCATCGGAAAAGATGTCGGTGTACACAATGCGGCTTATGCCGTATATCTCAAGCTGCAGAGCCAAATCGACCGCGAAAATGTCGGTATCTTCGACCCAGCCTTTTATCGCTACTTTGCCGTCTCTGGCATCGAGACCGGCCACGATTTTACCGGGATATTTTGCGCATGCTGCTTTTACAAGTTCGGGGTCGGTGATTACGGATGTGCCAAGAATTGCCCTGGTCACACCGGTATCGAACACCCTATCGAGGTCGGCAAGGTTGCGTAAGCCACCGCCCAGCTGAACGGGGATATTGACCCGTTTCACTATATTCTCTACCGCTTCGAGGTTCTGCGGCGAGCCCTTAAACGCACCGTCCAGATCAACGAGGTGCAAATACTGCGCGCCCTCGTCCTGCCATTTTTGCGCCATGTCGGCGGGATTGTCCGCATACACCGTTGCTTGCTCGGCCTTACCCTGGTAGAGCCTTACGCACTTTCCGCCCATAATATCTATAGCCGGATAAATTATCATCCGCATAACCTCCCGAAGTTATCCAGCACCTTGAGGCCTACGTCACCGCTTTTTTCCGGGTGAAACTGAACAGCGACAACATTATCCGACCAGATACCGGAGATAAAATCAATTCCGTAGCCGGTTGTCGTTGCAATTATACCCGTATCCGCGGAGTCCACGTAGTATGAGTGCACAAAGTAGAAGTTCGACCCATCCGCCACGCCGTCAAAAACCGGCGGTTTGTTGGCGTAGCGTACCTGGTTCCAGCCCATATGCGGGATCTTTTGGCCTTCAGGAAGCCTTCTGACCTTACCCTTAAAAATGCCAAGACCTTTATAGATGCCGTCCTCTTCGCTTTCTTCAAAAAGAAGTTGAAGCCCGAGGCAAATACCCAAGAAAGGCTTACCGCCGGCGATGCTCTCGTGAACGACCGCATCCATGCCGGTTGCCGTGAGGTTCGTCATACAGTCTGCGTAGGCGCCTACGCCCGGCAAGATGACGCCCTGCGCCCCGCGAATAACCGTCGGGTCGCCTGAGACAACAGCTTTGTAGCCGATTTTCTCAAGCGCCTTCTCGACGCTTCGCAAATTCCCCATTCCGTAATCTATAATCGCAATCAATCTCAATCACTCACTTTATCAAACACAAGCCTATGCATACCGCTCTTTATTTTAGCTGCTCCCGTGCGTGAGGCCGGCACTATGCAAGCTTTTGCTGTTTACCAATCCAACATACCTTTGGTGCTCGGGACGATATCCGCTATCCGCGGGTTGATCTGCACCGCGGCTTCGAGCGCCCGTCCAAGGCCTTTGAAAATCGCTTCAACCATATGGTGCGCATTTCTACCCGAGTTAAGCTGAACATGAAGCGTAACACCGGCGTTATTAATAAAAGCTTGCATGAACTCAACGGTGAGCGTTGTATCATATGTGCCGATCACTTCTGCCGGAACTTCGGCATCGTACACCAGATATGGCCTGCCGCTAATATCAAGGGCAACAATTGCCAGCGACTCATCCATCGGCATCATCGCATGCCCGTACCGGTGGAGACCCTTCTTTTCACCGAGCGCCTGCTTAAACGCCTGTCCAAAGCAGATGCCGACATCCTCGACGGTATGGTGACCGTCGACTTCAAGATCGCCTTTTGCCCGTATTTTTATATCTATAAGTCCATGTTTGCCAAGCATTGAAAGCATGTGATCAAAAAACGGTATTCCGGTATCGATATCTACAACACCGGTTCCATCAAGGTTAAGCTCTACAGCAACGTCCGTTTCTTGCGTTTTCCTTGCAATTTCCGCTTGCCGTGGTCCCATCAATTACTACCCCCATCTCCGTCACTACGCGAGCCCGCGCAGTGCCTCTAGAAATATCTCGTTTTCCCCGGGTGTTCCTACCGTTACCCGTAGACAATTCTCAAGCAGCGGTTGGCTGCTGCAGTTACGAATCAAAATGCCCGCATCGAGAAGCCCTTGCCATACCTCACCGGCCGGTTTTTCGGGCTTGAACAGGATAAAATTGGAGTGACTCGGAAACACCTTCATTCCCTCTATCTCGGACATTTTTGCGAACAGGGCATCCCGTTCTTTAAGTATTATCTTTATGTTGTCATCGAATATAGCCCGATTCGAAAATGCTATTTTGGCTATTGATTGTGACAATTTATTGAAGTTAAAAAAGAGCTTCACTTTGAGCATGTTCTCAATTATCGCAGGATTTGCGAGCAGATAGCCGGCGCGCAAGCCCGCCAGTGAGAATGCCTTGGAAAACGTCCGTACAATCGCCAGGTTCTCGTATTTCTCAAGAAGCGGCAGTACGGTCTGGCCGCTGAATTCGGCATATGCCTCATCGATCACCACGAGCGACTCGGTGTTATCTAATAACTCCTCGATCATTTCGATCGGGACTAAATCCCCCGTCGGGTTGTTCGGGCAGCACATGAAAATTAACGCCGCATCCGTGTCAAATGCTTTGGCTACCGAGCACGTTGCCTGAAAATCATTAGGCGAACGCAAAATCTCAACCATTTCGGTGCCGGTCATACGACCGGTTATCCCATAAACTTCAAACATCGGCTCGAAGGTAATCGCTTTTCGTCCCTTCCCGCCGTACGCGAGAAATAGGTTTAGGATGATCTCATCGCCGCCATTACCAACAACGACATTCTCAGCGCCAAGCCCATAATACTCACCGATAAGCGCCCGTAACTCAGCCGAGAGCGGATCGGGATAGCGGTTGTAATCAAGCCGGCAGATCGTGCTCTTGATCTCCTCGATAATTGCATCGGGGAGGTTGTATGGGCTCTCGTTTCCCGAGAGAATAATGTTGGCTTTCACTCCTGGGAGGTGATACGGCTTGAGCGCCGCAACCTCAGGTCGTGGTTCGATCATGGAATCAAACTCCTATTTCTCGTAATTGTCGACACGATACCGTACGGATTTCGCGTGCCCGGTAAAGCCCTCGCTATTCGCTATGGTTATCGTAGCATCCGCCACCATCCCGAGCGATTGCTTCGAGAAACCCAGTACGTTCGACTTCTTTAAGAATGTCTCGACGCTCAGCGGCGAATAGAACCGGGCCGTACCGCCGGTCGGCAGGATATGATTTGGGCCGGCAACATAATCGCCGACAGCCTCCGGGGCGTACGCCCCTAAGAATATTGCTCCGGCATGCTTTACCTGCCCTAATGCCTCAAGCGGATTTTCGATCATAAGCTCTAAGTGCTCGGGCGCAATAATGTTGGCCAAGCGCAATGCGTCATTGAGCGAGCCGACTATAAAAACGCGCCCGTTATCCTGCAGTGATTTCTCCGCAATATCCCGGCGCTCTAATTGATACAGCTGTTTTTCAACCGCCTTAATAGTTCTTGCCGCAATTTCTTCGGCCGTCGCAATCAAGATCGCCGTTGCGTCGGGGTCGTGTTCGGCCTGCGCCAGTAAATCGGCAGCGATAAAATTGGGATCGGCGGTTGCGTCGGCAACCACGACCACTTCGCTCGGGCCGGCCAGCATATCGATATCGACGTATCCCACGACCGTTTTCTTCGCCAGCGTTACGTAGATGTTGCCCGGCCCTGATATTACGTCGACTTTCGGAACCGATTCCGTCCCGAATGCGAGTGCGGCAATCGCTTGCGCCCCACCTATCTTATATATCTCGTTGACGCCCACTTCGGCAGCAGCTACAAGCACCTCGGCCCGCACCGCCCCGGGGACGACCATAACAATCTCTTCAACTCCGGCAACGCGCGCAGGTATCGCGTTCATCAGCACCGATGACGGATACGGTGCCCTCCCGCCCGGCACGTAAATACCGGCTCTTTCAACCGGGCGCACGAGCTGGCCTAAAAACGCCCCATCCTCGGCCATAAACCAGGAGTTCTCTTTCTGCCGCGCATGAAATGCGGTGATTCGCTCTTTAGCCTGGCGAATGGCGCCTAAAAATTCGCTCTCTACAAGCGAATACGCGGCATCGAATTCTTCAAGCGTTACTCGTATTGTCTGCTCATCCAGCACAACCTTATCGAATCTTTCGGTATACTCAAAAAGCGCCCTGTCACCGTATTTGCGCACATTGTCGACAATCTCGCGTACGGTGGCTTCAACTTCCGGACGCTCGAACAAAGGCTTTGCGAGCAGCCCTCGGGCGTAATTCTCGCTGAACCCGTGTTCCAACGGTATGAACTTCAATAACGACATGTCATCACCAACTTTTATACAAATTCGAAAGGCATACGAATAACGTCCACCCGTAAATACCACAATACACAAAAAAACCGGTTCTAAAAACTTCTATCCCGCAGAAGCATTAAATAACCGTTCTAACTGCACAACTAATCTATAATTATACACTGTATTGGTGCTTTAGTAAAGTAAAGTGTTGAAGTATCTGCGTTAGGGATTTTAACTTTCCCTGATCAGCTTGAAGGCGCCTTCGCCTACGAGCTCGATTAGTTCAACCAGAAATCCGTTTTGCGGTAATACCCGGTAATCCTCCGACAAGGCAAGAGTCATAGTCTTGCCGTTAACCAGGCTCAAGAACACGGGTGTGGGCCCAGGATGCGACCGGATAATGATTTGCAGATGATCTATAAAGTCCTGAGTCATCATGGATTTTGATATGGTGAGCACCAACTTGGTGTTCTCGGCATTTTTTATGGCATCGCTTACCCCATTTGCGCTGTTCTTTCGACCGATTGCGGCGATATTTCCCTTCGACCCGCCGTTGGCAGCCTTGCGCCGGGTTTTGCCGTTACCTTTTGCGGTTGGGTCGAACGCCGTTATCTCCTGCGCGAGAAATTTGAACTCATCCTCTTTAATATCGAGCTTGCCCTTAACGAGCACCAGCTTATCCTCGGCAAGCAATTCACGATACTGCTCGACTGCCTTCGGGAAGCAAATCACTTCAACCGAACCATCCAAATCCTCTAAGTCGAGGAAAAGCATAAGGTCGCCCCTCTTGGTGTTGACCTTTTTAATTTTGGTAATAATGCCGCCGATGGTGCCGTATGTGCCGTCCCTTTGCTCTTTTAGCTCTGTTGTTGAAAACTCGGTTTGGTTCTCCAGAGCCTCGCTTAAGCCCAGAAGCGGGTGGTCGGAAACGTAGAGGCCGAGCATCTCTTTTTCGTACGCGAGAAGCTCGTGCTTATCGAACTCGGGAATCGTTTCATCAATCGGATCGTTGACTTCGTCGTTATCGGCCGAACCCGGGCTATCGCCAAAATCAAAGATCGTAAACTGCCCCGCTGCTTTATCCTTTTGACGCTTAATACCCATATCAACGGCGCCCTCATAGGTTTGCAAGAGCTGGCGGCGGCTTACCTTGCACGAATCAAACGCCCCACCTTTGATCAGGCTCTCAATGGTACGTTTGTTAAGCGAACCCATATCGACACGACGGCAAAACTCATAGACGGATTTAAACTGTCCGCCGTGCTCGCGCTCGCTGATAATAACGTCGATAACTCCCTCGCCTACGTTGCGAACCGCCGACAAACCGAAGCGAATCGCTTTTCCGACAACGGTGAAATCGCGATAGCTTTCATTAACATCAGGCGGCAGGATCTCGATGCCCACCCTGCGGCATTCGTTGATATACTGAGCGACTTTGTCCTTATTGCCCATAATCGACGTCAGAAGAGCCGCCATGAAATCAACCGGGTAATGGGCCTTTAACCAGGCCGTTTGCCAGGAGACAACCGCGTATGCGGTCGAATGAGATTTGTTGAAGCCGTAACCGGCAAAGTAAACAATCAAGTCGAAGATCTGCCCGGCAAGTTTTGAATCAACGCCGTTTTTCTCCGACCCGCTTATGAATTGCTCGCGGAATTTAGCCAACACTTCGGGAAGTTTCTTGCCCATCGCTTTCCTGAGCGTATCGGCTTCACCCATCGAAAAACCGGCAAGCGTCGAGGCGATACGCATGACCTGTTCCTGGTAAACCATAATACCGTAGGTCTCTTTGAGAATCGGCTCCAGACTGGCGTGCGGGTAGCTGATCGGTTTTCTGCCATGCTTGCGCTCGACAAAGTCTTTAACCATGCCCGAGCCGAGCGGCCCCGGCCGGTAGAGCGCAAGAAGAGCGATAATATCGGTAAATGCGGTCGGCGCGAGGTCTTTGAGAAGTGCGCGCATGCCCGAGCTTTCAAGCTGGAACACGCCGGTCGCCTCACCGCGCTGCAACATGTCAAACGTTTTCTTATCGTCAAACGGAATCGTGTCGACGTCGATATCGATACCGCGCGTTTTCTTAATATTCTTAATCGCATTATCTATAACCGTAAGCGTGCGCAGCCCCAGAAAGTCCATCTTAAGAAGGCCGATCTTCTCGATGCAGCCCATGTTATACTGGGTGACGATTTCAGCCTCGCCCTTGCGCTGGACCGGCGTATGGTTGGTAAGCTCCTGGTCGGCTATAACGACGCCGGCCGCATGGATGGAATCCTGGCGGACAAGCCCCTCGAGCTTGCGGGCCATATCTATGACTTGCTTGGTAAGCTCGTCCGCCTCGTATGCTTCACGAAGTTCCTGGGATGCACTCATCGCTGCGTCGATCGTCCACTGGCGCCCCTCGCTCAAACCGTCGGGGATGAGCTTGGCGATTTTGTCCACTCTGCCGTATGGGATATCGAAGACGCGGCCCGCATCGCGGATCGCAGCCTTTGCCGCCATCGTGCCGAAGGTAATAATCTGCGCAACCTTGTCTTCGCCATATTTCCGCGTGACGTATTCGATAACTTCCGGGCGGCGTTCGAAGCAGAAATCGATATCGATATCGGGCATGCTTATTCGCCCTGGGTTCAGGAATCGTTCGAAGAGCAGGTCGTAGGCCATCGGATCGACATTGGTGATCTCGAGTGCATAGGCGACCATGCTGCCGGCTGCCGACCCACGACCGGGGCCGACCTTGATGCCATTCGTCTTCGCATAGCGCACGAAATCCTGAACCACCAGAAAGTATCCGGGGAATCCCATCTGCTTGATGACGCCCATCTCATACTCCAAACGTTCTTTGTAGTTCTCGGGCGCATCGGGGTATCGCTTTTCAAACCCCTCTTGACACAATTTCTCGAAGTAGGTCTCGACGGTGAAGCCATCGGGAATCTCATATTGCGGAAGCAAGTACTCACCGAATTTTATTTCGACATTGCAGCGCTCGGCTATCTTTAGGGTATTTTCGATAACATCCGCTCGGCCCGGAAAGAGCGCTGCCATTTCATCCGCGCTCTTTAAATAAAACTCCTCGGTCTCGAATTTCATCCTGGTAGTATCGCTCAGTGTGGAGCCGGTTTGGATGCAGAGCAACACATCATGCGCTTTGGCATCTTCCTTATTTGTATAGTGAATATCGTTTGTCGCTATGATCGGAATACCGGTTTCCTCGTGTAAGCGAAACATCCCTTCGTTGACTGCTTTCTGCTCTTCAATGCCGTGATCTTGCACTTCGAGGAAAAAATTGTCCTCACCGAAGAGCTCTTTGAAATACAGTGCCTCACGTTTGGCCGCTTCGTAATTATTGCGCATGAGATGGCGCGCGACCTGCCCAGCGAGGCATGCGCTCGACGCGATTAACCCTTCATGGTGCTGCTCGATGATTTCCTTGTCGACCCGCGGTTTATAGTAATAGCCGTCGAAGAAGCTCAGCATGACGAGCTTCATCAAGTTGCGATACCCTTGCTCGTTTTCAGCAAGAAGAACCAGGTGGGTATAGCGATCATCGTCGCTTCCCCGCTCCTTGTCGAAACGGCTGCCCGGCGCAACGTATACCTCGCAGCCGATAATCGGTTTGATGCCTTGCTTCATCGCCTCTTCGTAGAAGTTTATAGCGCCGTACATAACACCGTGATCGGTAAGAGCGATCGCCGGCATGCCGAGTGCTTTGGCCTTTGCGACCAATTCTTTTAAGCGCGACGCACCATCAAGCAGTGAGTATTCAGAGTGCGTATGAAGGTGAACGAACGACAATTGAGCTCCTTAGGATTCTTCGAGTTTCGCTAGGGTCTGCCTAGCAAGGCTATTATACCCTAATGGAGAATGCTTAGGAACAATGAAGTAAACCGTCGGAACAGAAGGGTCTAAAGGTTATGGTAAGCGTTTATCCTGCTGTTATAGTGAGGCCTTAGCGGAAATTGGTTTGTTAAAATCATCCGGTTTAAACGGGGTTTGCTATGCTAAGACCAGTAGTTGTACCAGATTAGGCGCTGGCGCTGGCTCCGACGTTAGTAAAGACAGCGGTCTTGTTTCCGCCGTTTTTCCTGGCTTGCTCGAGCGCGAACTCGGCGGCGCCGATTAAGAGGTCTTTTCGAACCGCGTCGGTCGGGTACGTGGCTATCCCGATGCTTATCGTTAGCTGTGCAGTCCCCTCACAAGCCGTAAACTCATGCGCTTCAATGGCCTTGCGAATCCGCTCGCCGACTGAATAAGCAACGCTTGCGTCGGTATCGTTGACAATGGCTGCAAATCCTTCGCCGTCATATCGCGCGGCTACATCGTAATCTCTGATCAGCTTCTTTATGAGCTTGGCAACATCCAGAAGCGCCCTATCGCCCAATATGCGGCCGTTCTCTTCATTGAATGCTTTGAAAACATCGATGTCGCACAGTAGAAGCGAGACGGTCTGCTCGGCCCTTGATGCCCGGTTAATCTCAATATCGAGCTTTTCGAGAAACGAACGGTCGTTTTCAAGGCCCGTCAGAAAGTCGGTGCTCGATTTCACTTCAACTTCATGCTGTTTTTCGCGCAATTCAGTGAGCAAACGCTGTTTTTCTTCGCGATTGCTAAAGAGCTCGCACGCCATTAGGTTAAGCTCATACGAGAGTTCGCCAAACTCATCATATACCATGTTGTTCGGTATGCCCGCCGAGTTACCGGTTGCCTCACGTGCACAAGCAAGCAGTTTTGAAAGCGGGGTAAAAACCTCTTTTTTGTGAACTACAAAGAGAAATCCGCAGAGCGCTATTATGGCGATGAGCGCCTCTGCATACGTCAACATAGCATACCGTTCAACGGTTGCTGCCGGCACGCCTTTCGCATATATTGCAAGCATTGCTTGCGCTCCCCCGCGACTTTGAATAAGCGCGGTTGTATAGACCATAGTTCTACCATTCGTAACTTTTAGCTCTCCGTAGTACGGATGGCCCGGCTGAAGCGCATTTAACGAAGGCGCATTAATAGCTGCGCTCGACGCAAGCAAAGCCCCCGTGTTGCGCGCTACCTCTTGTGCCTCACCCGACTCGCCGGCGGAGTACAGTACAACAGCTTGTATATCGGAGCTGCTTCCGGCGATTTCATCGAGCACTCGCTCGCTAGTGCGGGCATCAGTAATGTTGAGCGAACCAAGTCCGGCTACTGCGGCGTTTGTAATAGCCAACAACTGCTCTTTGCGCTCTTGTCCAATAATCTGGGTGTAATGATTCAGGGTGAATGAAGCGAAAATCGTAAAGACGGTAGCGACGAGAACGATCGATATAATGCTCAACTTAAATGACAGATGCGCACGCCTATCATCTAATAAATCGAGCTTATTCAATAGGTACCCCTTAAGTAATAGCTATTAATACCATATCGGCATCGGTAGCTGCTAACTTTAAGTGCAGGGATATCTCGGAGCGGGGGGTAGTTAAGTCATCGCGCCGGCTATTAATCTTCCATGCGGTCTAAGATAAGGCGGTAGCCGTCGGCGCCATATTCGAGGTAGCGCTTTACCCTGCTAATTGTAGCGGTGCTTGCGCCCGTGTCTGTTGCGATATCGATATAGGTTTCGCCGGCATCGAGTTTTCTGGCGACTGCCCAGCGCTGCGCCATCGATTTGATTTCAGCGATAGTGCATAAATCCTCGAGAAACTTGTACACTTCATCCCTGGTTTTAAGCTTCAGGATTGCTTCAAAGAGGTCATCGACCTGATCTGTCTTTATCTTGTCGTCGACGGACACAGTACACCTCCAAAATAGCGGGAGTTCAACAGATTACCACTTTATTATTTTAGCATAAAAAAGTATCGCATTCTGCTTCTGGAAGCGAGGGTTTACAAAAAGATTTTTGTTCATAGTGAGAGCACGTGTTTGCGCTTAAAATGCGCTTATTCTAAGGTGCGCCACAATAACCTGCTGGAATCGAGTTCGTACGTTATAACGGTCTGCTCATACAGGTAGCTCAGGTACGCTTTTACGGTGTTGAGCGAGAGGTAATACTGCTGCAGCGACCGTATCGCCAGACCGTAACGCATACATATCTCTTGTAGAACGGTTGTCGCCTCGGCGGGTACGGTAAGGATATGTGCGATATCATCGGTCAGCGCTTGTATCCGTGTCGCATTAAAAGTGGCCAGCTCCGATATGTCGCCGGTAGGAGTTGCGTGCGAGGGCACAAAGCTTTTCGCTCCTACCGTGCCGAGCCGCTCAATCGATTTCATCATACGCCCGATATCCACGGCATATACGAGGACAAACCGCTCCCACGCTTGCTGGGAGAACACGCTGTCGCCGCAGAAAAAAACATCATCGATGATTACTCCCATCTGATTCGGCGAGTGCCCGTCAAGCGGCACGACCTTCACCTGTTTGGCTCCAATCGTCACCTCGGGCGTTTCAAGCAGCTCATCAACCGGCGATTTAGTACCCATGAGAATTCGCTGGGTGAGTTCTTGCGGTGGATTGGCGCCGTAAATATAGAACGGTTCCAGCGATGGATTTGTCATAATCGCTGCTTCAACCGGCGGTGCGTAGACCTTGCATCCGGTTTGCTTGACAATATAGCTATTGCCGCCATAGTGATCGGCATGCGAGTGCGTATTGAGTATTGCAACCGGGCGCAATTTTTCGGCCGCAAGCGCCGCTAAAATCATTTGGGCTTGTTTGTCGCCCACGCCGGTGTCGATGACCAGGCACTCACCATCGCCAACGCGGATAACGCCGTAGTTCTGGTGATTCGACAAGTAGTATACATCTTCGTTAACCTGGACGAGCTCGGGCATCGTTATCGATCTCCCCTTTGTTGCCTCTATTTATCTTCATTTATAGCCTATATGAAACAAGTTTAGCAAAAATGCGCCCGCAGCCCCGGCTCATGCCGGTCATCTCTGCTTCATTCAAGTCACAAGCCGGAATCAAGAGTTTGATTCCTGTGATACACGGAATAATCAATATATCAAACAAATATCCTTCCAACGCGAACCTCCCTGAAAGGAGGTATAACGGCCATGATGAATCCTACTTCGGATATGAACAACATGACGCGAGCTGAGGCCGAGCAGATTAGCAGAAGCTGGTGGCTATTCCTCGCAAACGGTATCTTGTCGATAATTGCTGGAATTATTATTTTAGCCATAAATTGGACACTGCTCTCTCTAGCATACTTCGTTGGTGCGGTCCTGATCGTGCGAGGTATTTTCCAGATGTTTTCCCCATCTTCTAGCGGTGGTTCGAGGGTCTGGAATGTCACGATAGGTATTATAAGCGCCATCATCGGTATCGCGATAATTGCCTATCCGTCGTTTGCAGCATTCTCTCTTGTTACATTAGCCTTATTTATCGGAATTTGGCTTGTGATTTCAGGAATTGCGGCTATCGTAGGCTCTATTGCCAATCGTGACAATATCAACTACTGGGGGCTCGGGCTCGCCGCAGGAATTCTAGTGACCACTCTAGGCCTATTTGCACTGTATCGCCCGATATTAACGCTCGCTGTCACCATCGCGGTAGTCGGAATCTGGGCTATCGTGATCGGCACTATGGAAATCACAACGGCGTTTGAAATGCGCAGATTGCCAGAAATGATTTCTATGAGAGCTGCACAAGCCGGGCCTTCTGAGAAACGCGTTGCGTAGAACCTTAGTGGGCCGCAGAACAAAAACGAATGATGATGTAATCAGGTTAGACGCCCTTCCTAGTGAGGGCGTCTTGTTCTTCGTTATTTTTACCGTTTTATCGACAGTGTAAATAGCGCCAGATCGTCAGATAATTTACCACCGGCACAGCGCATAACCTCGTTAAATATGAGCTGCGGAATGGCGTTGACTGAGATCCATCGATGACGTTCTTCTCGAGAATTATAAATACCCGCTACAACGTGCCGCACCTCTGTACCTGTTTTCAGCGCTACCATAGCAGGATGTCTGTCTCCGGGTAAATCCGAGCTGTCTTCGTGAATTGCCTTCCAACGAGGATCGGTTGATGTTAAACCCTTCATCTAGTCAAGCGTCAGTCCCAATATTCGCTCGGCAGCTTTATTAGCGGTGATTATTCTGCCTTCGGCGTCTTGGTAGACCGCCCCCTGCGCCATGGTCTCAAACATCGTGCGGTATCTCTCTTCCGATTCTTGTAGCGCTTCTTCAGAGCGCTTGCGCTCGATAATCTCATCGATGGCTACTTCGTAGAGTACGTTGCGACGTCGCAGCACAAAATACGATATAACGATAGCGAGCACTGTGGCGAAAATTATGGTTATTATGTTGGATTCAAGGAGGGTTTCCGTCGGAAAAAGCAATCGTTTAACTCCCCGGTATAATATCTGCTTCCGACACGCCGGGCGCCCTGAGCCGCCTTTTGCGATTACTCGTATCGTAGAGCATCGATCGGATTAAGCAACGCAGCTCTCGCCGCCGGATAGATACCGAAGATCAGGCCGACGGCGCTCGATACACCGACAGCCAGCAGGATAGCGCTCGTCGTGACGATAGGGGTAAATCCTATGCTCGGCGCTATAAGCCTACCGACAAGAACGCCCAAACCGATACCGATAAGGCCGCCGAACACCGTTAGTAAAAGCGCTTCCGCTATGAACTGGCCGAGAATATCGCTGGTCTTTGCCCCTACGGCTTTTCGCAAGCCGATTTCACGAGTTCTTTCGGTAACCGATACCAGCATGATGTTCATAATGCCGATGCCGCCGACCACCAGCGAGATAGCGGCGATACCGGCAAGAAGCGATGTGAGAATACCCGTTATCTGGTTGACCGTCGATAGCAGGTCGGCCGAGCTGTTGACGTTAAAATCGGCCAGTTTCGAATTGGTTATCTTGTGATTTGCAAGAAGCGTCTTTGTAATATCGTCTTTCGCTTTATTGACGTCGCCCTCGGTCTTGGCCTGCACGATAATCGAGCTGAAATTATCCGTATTAAAGGTTTGCTGTGCCGCTGTATATGGAATAAACGCCTGGTTATTTGGGTTGCTGAAGCCGCTTTCGTTGGCTTTCTTCAGCACACCAATAACATTATACGATGTGTTCTCAACGGTAAGCGTCTCGCCAACGGGATTTTTATTACCGTAAACGTCCTTTGCGAGTTGATTGCCCAAGACAACCGCTTTCGCTTTAGTATTTATGTCGTGCGCATTGTACAATCTACCATCTTGAATGCTTAAATTCTCGATTCCGAAATAGGAATCCGAGGTGCCCAGCGCGGTAAAACGCTGACCGCCTGCTGTAGTCGTAAGCACAGTAGAGCCGGAAATCTGACCGGTAAGGCGTCTAATCTTAGGGTGTTTAGCTGTATCCGAAAGCGATCTTAAATCTTGCAGTGTTAGCGTCGAGGCGGTCTCCCCTAAGCCGCCCTGCGGACCTCTTCCCTGATTACCGCTAGAGCTGGATGAGCCGCCCCTAAATCCGGAGCCGGGTAAAACAATAATATTGGTGGCACCGAGTGTTGATATCCGATCCGAAATACTAGCTCTTACCCCTGTGCCGAGCGATATAAGCGCAATGACGGAACCAATCCCGATGATAATCCCAAGAATAGTAAGAAAGCTTCTGCCTTTATTAGCGAAAATCGCCTTTAAGGATTGCCTGATTATCGTTACAAGTTTCATGCCGCCCGACCTCGCTCACATAATAATCTGTCGATATAGCGCTTAATCTGCCCCGCATACGTTGACGATACGATTTCGCCATCTCTGAGCCTGATGGTACGATCGGCATACCGTGCGACATCGCGTTCATGAGTGATGAGAATAACCGTCGCACCGTTCTCGTTAATATCGCGAAACAGCTGCATAATCTCTTTTGACGTTTTAGTGTCCAGGTTTCCCGTGGGCTCATCGGCAAGTATGATAGATGGATTCATAATAAGGGCGCGCGCAATCGCTACTCTTTGTATCTGCCCGCCCGATAATTGATTGCTCTTGTAGCTGATGCGATCGCTAAGCCCCACCTCATCGATTACCTCTATTGCCCTCGTCCTGGCATTAGGCAGCCTCCCGTATATGGTCGGCAACAGGACATTGTCGAGCACCGTTGTCCGGGCAAGTAAATTGAACTGTTGAAACACGAACCCGATCTCTTGGTTGCGGATCACGGCTTGTTGCTGCGACCTAAGCCCGCTGACATCCTGGCCGTCGAGAATATATATTCCATAGGTCGGCGTATCTAACAGCCCCAAAATATGCATCAACGTCGATTTTCCTGAGCCGGATGGGCCCATAATCGCGACAAATTCGCCTCTGTCGATTGTCAGATCGATGCCTTTAAGGGCGACTGTGTCTTCTTCACCCGTCCTATATACTTTTCTAAGGCTATGCAGCTCTATTACCGTGCTCATTTCAACCTCTTCTTTCAGCTCCGGATGCAGACCAACTGCAGCCTTACTCTAGCTAGCTCGAATGAATTAGAGCGGTGTTTACCCTTTCGGGTTCTCGGCCAGTGTTAGCGAGACATTGTCTTTCTTGCCGTTTCTAAGGAACGTAACATCGACTGTGCCCCCAACTTTGCTGGCTCTCATTGCAGCAACAAGGTCGGCCATTCCCGTAACCTTCTTACCGTTAATAGCGATGATAATATCCCCTTTCTTTAACCCCGCCTGCGCCGCCGGATCGCCGGGGGTAACTTGCACAATTAATACGCCTTCATCGATATCCGGATTATTCTCGATTTCCCCTTGCGCGAGATCATTAACATCGCCACCGAGTATGCCAATGTACGGATGGCTTGCTTTACCGTTTTGGATGAGCTGGCCGGCAACGCTTTTTGCGGTCTCTATAGGAATGGCGAAGCCGATGCCGTCGTTTGCCCCGGTAGAGGATATTATGAGCGTGTTAATGCCGATAACTTTCCCGGTTGCATCGCTCAAAGCGCCACCGCTATTGCCGGGGTTTATCGGAGCATCGGTTTGAATCAGGTCGGTATATGTTGTACTGGTCCCACCGGGCTGGTCTGCCGGCACCGTAAAGTTACGGTTGAGTCCGCTTATGATGCCGGAGGTGACGGTATGTTGGAAGCCGAATGGACTACCGATGGCAACTGCCGGTGCGCCGATTGCCAAGTTTGTTGTTGAGCCGAGCTCTGCGGCTTGTAAGCCGGTTCTGTTAACTTTGATGACCGCGATATCCGTCTCTGGGTCCACTGCAACCAGCCTGGCCCTCTCTTCGTCTGCTCCGATATTGACGGTGATGGCCTGAGCCCCCTCCACAACATGGTTGCTGGTGATAATATAGCCATCAGCCGTATAGATAACGCCCGATCCTTCCGCACGTGCAGAGCCAGATTGTGATGCGCTCTGAGAGTTCGCAATAACGCCCACATTGATTACCGACGGCATAAGGTTTCTTGCCGCCGTCATGGCCGGCGTTACCAGCCCGCTCGTATCGACGGCTGCTTTTGGCGTACTCCCCGAACTGCCGGTTTGCTGCACCGGTTGGGCGCCAAATACAGTACCAGGCGTGCTGCCATACATATAGGGAAGTGCATAGGCAATAACAAAACCCCCAATGATCGCGCTCAACAACATGGCGGCAACCACGAATGCCATGGACACGCCCCCGGTTCGTTTACTTGGAGGATTCACCTCGTGGGGCACCCAGCCCTTCTCGGTGCGATCGCTTCTCTCTTCCATGCCAGATCCTTTCACGTCTATTAATCATCAATAATGCGTGGTTTCTCCGATCTACGCTTTGGCGTCTCTTCCGCCGTGCTCATCTAATGTAGAAATACCCATTATGACGGCCAACGCAACGCTAAAAAAGCCATCTTACATACTTGCCAAGGACACAGAGCAGCAACGGCTTAAATGAACAACTTTTTAAGGCTTAATTAATATGGATTAATAGATCGTGGCAGTTTTTTCGGGTACGCATTGCATAAAAACATATAAGATAACCGCTTCACCGAGCGGTTATCTCTGGTATTTATATGCGTTCTAAAAATGTATTCGTTCTTATTTCTTCATTCCGGTGTAAATAAGAATAGCGTCTCTAAAGAACTCTGCTGTTCCGGGTTGCTTCTCATCATAATATGCCGTAAATCTTGCATCATCGACATACATCTGAGCAAGCCCCGCATGCGCTTCTTTGGTGTATCCATCCCAATAATTGCTTAACCATTGGCGATGCAAATCTGCGGCTTTTTGGGCCAGCTCACCCGCAGGGTCACCGGTTGCAAACGCTTCAGCAAGCGTAGTCATGACATCAACAGACAATTTTTCAACTTCAGCATGTTGCTCCTCGGTCATGCCTTTGAGCTTCTTATTCGATTTGTCGACTTGCTCGTCTCCGTATTTTGCTCGAGCCTCTTTGCCGTATTTTTTCTCATTGTCATCAATCATTTTTTGTTTAAAGCCTTCAAACTTTTCCTTGTCACTCATTGTGATCCTCCCTTCCGTCAGGGCCAACGTTTTATCGACATTAGCTATCAAGGTGTCTAATTGTTCTCGCTTTTCAAGAAGTTTTTCGCGGTGTTCGCGCAGTGCGCTTTCGCCATTAAAAGACGGCGCAGATATGATGTCTCCGATACCTTCCAAACTCACACCAAGCTCTCTGTAAAAAAGTATCTGCTGCAGTCTATTTATCTCAGCTCGACCATAAATGCGATATCCTGATGAATTAATTCTTGCCGGCTTAAGTAGTCCGATTTCATCATAATAGCGCAGCGTCCTAGTGCTAATACCTGCTATTCGCCCTAGTTTATGCACTGTGTATTCCATGTTCTCACCTCCTGACACAAAAAGCATATACCTTTACGTTACGTAAATGTCAACAGGCTTTAGAGAAGAATTCTTATCTGAAATAAGAAAAACCGCCCTACAAAGCGGTTCTCTCCTGTGTTATTATGCCCCTGAAAAATGCATACCCGGATCGGGCAATCTTAGAACTATTGGAGCAGTTGTGCTTATGCGTATCTGTTTAGGCTTAAGAGGCTTTCGCCCACTTGCCAGAGAGGGCACTCCAATTGCTCTATTCTTCATCCCCTTTTGTCTTGTTTAGGTGCTTGTTTGTTATGTAAGACACCGACGCAATAAACAATAGCAGCATCGATACCACCAGCCATTCAAGCCAGTACGTGTTACCAAAGAACCCGGAAACAATATCAACAATCGCCACCATAAAACAGAAACCGCTGAAAAGCTTTGATATCTCTTTTTCATATAACAAGGCAAAGCCCACGAAAAACACGGCAGTGCCAAAAAAGATATAATTGGTTATTGACCAAAACGAGTGAGGAGCGAGTTTGTCCTCTGAGAAGTATCCGGTCATGATAAAAGCGAAAGAGGTTGAAACTCCGAATATTTGGGCAATACTCATAAATAATTTTTGCTTGCCCTTTTGGCCTTTATACCAATCCTTTAGCCCTATAAAAAAGAGCATTAAAATAAGTCCGCCCAAAATTCCCGACAGGCGGTAGTAAATTGCCCCATCGGGGTTTAAGTTATTGTTTCCCAGATCGCTTAGCCAATTCCCCTTTGGGCCAAAAGACAACGGATAAAAAGAGTAGGATATTACAGCCAACCCCAGATAAAAAATTATAGCTAAAGCCCCCGATAAAGGGGTCATCGGTAATTTTTTCAGGTTTAAGCTCATTGATTTGTCTTTTCTTGTTTTGCGTTCCAAGCAAAATATATAAGAGCTAAAGCAACTAAACCGACCGAAAGTTCAAGCAAAGTGTAGCCAAAAGGTGCGACCTCGGGTTGCATTAAATGTAATTGGTCGGCGAAAATTTGGAAAATATTAAGAACGCCGGCGACAATGGCAAAATTTGCTCCGAGCTTTGGCCGCTTGAAAATCAGGGGAATAGTTGCGATTTCTGTAACTAGAATGGCGAGAAAAAGCACCAGCCAAATCATCGAGACATTGTTTTGAGGCCTGGTTTCAAAGCCAATTGGCGGCGGAAACTCTAATACGGTTAGAATTAAAATTGTGATAACAGATCCGAGTACTCCTCTTTTTGCCCATTTTAGATTCAATATACGATTTATTGCAGGCACTTGATCCTCCTATAATTTAATTATTTTTCAAATTTGACGCTGCACCATTTTTTCATATGGGAAAGGCTTGCTATGCCTAATCACTTGATACGGTTGTTGCGAAGAAACTGAGCAATGCGGTTAATTACGATCTCGGGCTGGTCTGATATCAGCATATGTCCGGCGTCTGGGATAATTTCGGCCTCGATATGAGGAATGAGTTGTAGCGCTCTATCTACTGCAGACTGTGCGTTATACATGGCTTCTCCTTCGCCAACAAGCAAGAGCACGGGCATTTTGAGGTTTGCGAATTCATCATCGCTAAACATGGGCCGAAAAGGAATCCTGGACCGCAGACACATTGCGCCAGCCATTATCCTCTCCGCTTCGGGCTCTTTGGAACAATGCCCCTTAGCAGTCATCCCCCGAACAAGCCACTTAGCAGTAAGTCGAGACGGGAAATATATCATCGGTATGCCATGAAGCGCCCACTTTAGGGTAGGGGGCCCAAAGGATGGCACCCCAGGACAGAGCAGGATGAGCTGCTTCACCCGGTCGGGAGAGTTTAAAGCGAAATTCACAGCCAGGAAACCACCGTAAGACAACCCGGCGACATCGGCCTGTCGAATCTTAAGTTGATCAAACAAATCTAATAGCCACTCAGCGTAATCAGATCGACTGTTAGGAGGGTGGGTTGGGTTGCTCCTGCCAACATCATCAATTTGGTCAAGTGCATATACCAAGTGGCTTTTACTAAGCTCACCAATAGCAGAAGACCACATCATGGCGCTCGCCCACTGACCATGTAGGAGAATCAGCGGCGGTGCATTTTTCTGCCCACTGACAATGATGTGTGTGGTTCCAAACCGTGTCGGCAAATCAAGTTGCTCGTATGATACAGGCCAGCGTTCCAATGCTTTTTCATACAAGGCCATACATCTTGATTTTCCTTCGGAATTTTTGTAAATCGAGAGGATGTCTGTCATCGTTGCTCCAGCCCTTTTAAGTTCGCTAGCTATTTTGGTCATAGCATCTCCCTGAACAAATAGTTTTACTCTTGTATCAAAAGTTGCTGCTTTTGCACCAAGTTCCTTTGCGATAGCCTCTGCAATCTTCTGAGTATTACCATAATTTGAATCAAAAACGACAAGTGCTTTCATATTACCTCTTTATGAACAGTGCAATTAAAACAACAATGGTTGTTGCAATAGCCGGCCACATATGGAAGTTGACACTGCTTGCATCTGCTTTTCCGGAAAACTTTATCCAAAGTCCACAAATTAATGTGGATACGAGCATTACTACTGCGAGTACAATTAAAATTCTCGCCATTATATTTCTCCGTTTTATTACTTAACTTGACCTAGCAACATACAGGTAGAACATGATCCAACGGCTACTTGTTCTTACTATAGGATAAATGGCAACTTTTTCAATGATTTTCAGACCCCCGGCCGGACAATCTTCGAACCAAAAAATGGCTGTTCAAAGCCATTTTTCATAATCTATGTAGTTTTTGGTCCAAATCATAGCAAAATTTCGAACCGATATTTTAGCTCTACAGAGCCCTAAATGCTATAATCTACCATATTGGCTCCCCGGATTCGCACTTATTCAATAATCTGGCAGAGATTGCCAGTTTGATTGCCTAGCCAAAGATGGGGCTGCCTATCACAATTAATGCGCATTTACACATAAAATATGATATGTCGAGAAGATACCTAAATATTGTACCGAAAGGTACGAAAAATTGGTAACACCATGCGCTATTATCTATCGCTAAAATAATCACGGATGAATTCTGAGGGCGGTAGGATTTTGATACTTTTAAACTCTTTCAGGTTCTTTAAGTGCTTATCTCCTGAAACAATAAACTGCGCCTTTGCGTCAAAAGCACATTCGAGGATTCGGTTATCGGATTCATCATCTTTAACCTCAGAGAGCTTAACTTTTGGATCGACGAGGGTTGCGATTTTAAGAATAAGTACTAACCGTTCATCAGCCTCAGCTTCGCTATAGCGAAATTTCAGCATGAGAACGCGCTTGAATTCGGCAAGGATGGGCTTAGAGGTACAAAGCTCAATCTCACCTCTCCTGGCAAGTTCGATAACTTGATCAGAGGATTCGCTAATCAGTGCCAGCGCCGAGATAAGGACATTGGTATCTAAGACTACTTTTGGTCTTAAGAGTCTCATGAGGTCTGCTCGCGGAGTTCCCCAATGATGCGCTCAACGTCTTCGTCTGAAGTAACGCCTAAGCTTCTGGCCCGCTCCGCGGTTTCCCGCTGTAGCTTGCGCCACGTTCTGGTGTCAACATATTGTCTTAAGGCTTCTCTAAAGAGCTCACTTCTAGTTCTGCCTTCTTCTTTGGCAACTTCCTCGGCCTGCTCGTAAATCTCTTCCGGCATGGACACGGTTATGACTTTGTATTTTCCCAACATAATCACCTCCTGTTATTATTAATTATTATTAAATATTATTAACAAATAATAGTCAAGAACATTTTTGATAACTTAAATGTAAAACCAGGGGCGGATTCGAACTTTTCCAAAAATAGAAAAATGGCCCGTCAAAGCCATTATATTGTGGTTTGAATAACGTCCAACCCGGGGTTATCAAATTATTCAAACCGTTATTTCGGCTCTACAGAGCTTATATTTCCAGTTTGAATCCAATTGGCTCCCCGGATCGGGCAATCTTCGAACTTTTGGAGCAATTGTGCATGTATGCTAGTGCCTAAAGCCTCGAATCTAATTCTTTATGCCTATAACACTAGAGGCAGATATTGCAGACCCTTCGATTTTTTGTTCAAATTCGATTTTCCGGTAGTGTTTACAGGAATATTTTAGATATTCGTTAAGTTCATCCATATCTATTTGACTGGATTATACTTGGAATAATCCATCTCGCCTTTTTCGTGGACAATATTATTCCTCGCATCATTAAGCTCCTCAAAGCTATTAAATAATGGGTCTTTCTCATTGAATCCAAGCTCTTTTAGCTTGTCGAAAATACTCATGCGCTTATAGGGTTTTTGTGTTAAATCATAACCTTTTACAATTCTCAACAGCACATTTACATGGGATTCAATTGAGCATGCCATTAAGATTATTGCAGCCCTAGCGTATCTATAGATTTCTAAAACTTGAGGACCAGCCGAGCTACCTTGCTCCTCAGTTATTTCAAATTGTTTTTCGGCTTCCACTCCCTGATGATAAAAATCGATGACATCGAGGAAGAATTCTTCTCTTGGATCTACTATGATAGCTGACACTTGCATTTAAACCTCCAAATATCGTTAATTCCATAAATGTTATTTTACATATGAATTTCTGGTTTCTTTTTCCGGAAGCTAGAATGGCACTTCTTCAATATCCGGTTCACTCTCTGTTTCAGTGTCCATAAACAGTTGTGTTTTTACAATGCTTGCTATTTCGCGAACGAAACTAGGGCAATATGCAGGATGTGTCTCATGCATTTTACGTGCAATAAAACGTGCTATCTGACCTTTGTTCTGATTGCCAACCGGCTTAATTAAATCCTTAGCTTGAGCCTCCCAATCATCTAGCAATGCGGTTTCACCAGGAAATGTGCGGGTAAAATCCTTGCGCAATGCGGTTTCAAAATCATTCTCTAGAATTAGTAGGGGTGTATTTGGCTCGGATCTGCAGCTAATTGTTTTGTATATATCGATATTCTCAATTATTTCATCGAGTTCTAGGCCAAAGCAACTCTGCAGATTAAGATTTGATTTTCTCTTAGCCCTCATTTGGCCATTTGCATCGGTACCATCATCATCGTTATCAAATACGACCATGATAGGGGTCTTGTACTGACTAAACAATCGCCAATATTTGGGAATTTGATTTTTGCCCTTCACTGCAATGATGGATATTCCTTGCAAATCACAGTCAATACACTCAGCGACTAAAAGTTCGGGTAGTGTTAGTTCTTCCGTCTCACCCTCAACTAATATCAGAAACTTTGCGAAGAAGCTCTCGTTCAAACGGTGGTTTGATGTTGTTTTATAAAATTCAGTAATATTGGCTTCGCAAACCTTATTAGCCGGAACACCAGTATTGCGACATTGTGCAACAAGCATGCTTTTGGACACCAGAACGAGCGACGTATGCATCTTGTTTGGCTCTTCATCGTCTTGCACTTTAATAACTTGGCCAATTGAATCGAAAAATTCTGTATCAACGAAAGAGCTAGAATGCGTTGAAATAATCACTTGAATTCCATTATTAGCGATATCTCGAAGAATCTTATAGAGATGTCTTCTGGCTTGCGGGTGAAGATATATTTCAGGCTCTTCTAAGGCAAGAATCCCGCTTATCTCATCAGGGGTATTTCGGAAGTTAACCGTATAACTTCGCAACAAGGCTAAAAGAACCATATTTCTACTTCCTTCACCAAGTTCGGAAAGATCTAGCGGCTCATCACTTTGGTTAGGGTCCGTAGCGAGTATGTGCATGGTTTTAAAGTAGTTAGATGGAGTGAACGGCTTAAAATCTATGGACAATCTAGCAGGTGTATCGGCCTGCATTTCCTGAAAATACCTAGCAAAATCGTCCTTAAAGTCTGTGAACCCATCTACTTGATCAAAGACGCTAGCAAGCTCATTGTATTTTTCTT
The DNA here is from genome assembly GCA_036504445.1 of Candidatus Aquicultor sp. Lineage (NCBI taxonomy): Bacteria > Bacillati > Actinomycetota > Candidatus Aquicultoria > Candidatus Aquicultorales > Candidatus Aquicultoraceae > Candidatus Aquicultor > Candidatus Aquicultor sp. The sequence goes on along the minus strand of DASXVE010000023.1, from coordinate 53,468 downwards.
GAAGTTGGCTTTGTAGTGGAGCTGCACGATTATGAAAAGCCTTTCTAATTTTCCCGATAAGTGTCCAATCATAAAATGATGTATGTCTATCGAAAGATCTATCAGCACCAAGATAAGTACACGGACATTTCTCTTTGAACTCGTTTGACATAAAGGTATCCTGACCGACACCAAGCCTCTTGAACCCCTTATAGTCGCCCTGATTAGTCCACCATTTAAAGCCAGCTACTGCCCCAGTATCGAAAGTTAGGGAAATTTTAATTTCATTTGTTTTGCACCGGTTGTAGAAATCATGGTCTTCTAACTTCTCACTGCTAAACCAATCGCTACCAAGAACATTGTTAATGGCCCGAATAATGTTTGACTTACCGGCATTGTTTGCGCCTACTAGAATTAAAATTCCAGACTGAGGGAATTCAAATCTTATGTCTTTGATAGAACGAAAATTGGCAATATTAACATACTTAAGTTTCATATTTATAGGCTAGCCCAAATAGGATTGACTAGCAATAGTTAGCCATTTTAGACCGGATCGGATTCGAACTTTTGGAGCAATTGTGCTTGTGTGCATAATTCAGCAAGGCTAAAGCATGCGCCTTTTTACTAGGTGCATATACAATCCACTATGTTACTCTAAGTTGTCATATTCTTCATCAGTTACTGGTTCCAGCCACTCGACGACTCCCGCCGGAGTATCATTGCTAATCGCAATATGCACAAGCCAACGATCCGATGTGGCACCGTGCCAATGCTTTACATTCGGATAAATCTTCACTACGTCCCCTGTCTGAATTACCTGAACCAGCATGCCTTCTTCCTGATAGTAACCCTTGCCGCCGGTAACAAGCAGAATCTGGCCTCCTGGATGTTTGTGCCAGTTATTTCGTGCGCCTGGCTCAAAAGTTACGTTACCTATCGAATAATTAAAGGTATTATCATTAGAAACTAGCGTTTCAAGCCATGCTGTCCCCATGAAATAGTCATTCGGGAGTTTTTCACCTTTCGGGAAGATTATGCTTTCACTTAAATCGATCGGTTTATTCATGTCTTATTCTCCATTGATTCATTAAGGATTTTTCGAAGAGATACTGTAAAACATTACTAACTTGGTCAATGATTTTCATGATTCTCTCTAGCTTTATTTAGAAGGGTCGTCCGCCAAGGCGGACGACCTTATCGCTACCAGTTTCAAAACGTACTGGGCATATCCCTTCATGTTGCAAGAATACGGCCAATTACCGTATGCCCGGCAGGGGCAGCGTCGAGTTATCGATAACGTAACGGAAGCGAACCTCCTTAGCGACGACTTTGTTGTATGCCTCGTTGACCTTGTTGATCGGAATAACCTCTACGGAGGCGGTGATGTTATGCTCAGCGCAGAAGTCGAGCACCTCTTGGGTTTCCTCAATACTGCCAATCAGAGAACCGGCGATGGCGGTGCGCGTCAATGTTACGTAGGTCAAATCGATTGCCTCGGGCGGAACAGGAGCCAGCGCACCTACTGTTACGAATGTTGCGTCATGCTTAAGAAGCGAGATGTACGGCTTCATGTCGAAAGCTTGAGGAATCGTCGCTAATAGAAAGTCAAGGGAAGCGGCTCGTGCAGCAACGTCGTCTGCGTCACTCATCGCCACAACTTCGTCAGCACCGAGTTGCATCGCCTGCTCCTTCTTATCGGGGGTTGTCGTGAAGGCGATTACCTTCTCGGCACCCCTCGCCTTGGCGAGCTGAACCGCCATGTGACCGAGCCCCCCGATGCCAGCTACGCCTACAATGTGCCCGGCGCCAACGTTCCAATACCGCAGCGGCGACCACGTCGTGACGCCTGCACAGAGGATTGGGGCAGCCTTCTCCAGCGGCAATGAGTCGGGAATGCGCAACACAAAGTGCTCGTTTACAACGATCTCGTCCGAATATCCCCCAAACGTTACCTCGCCGGTCCTTGGATCCTTTGAGTTGTATGTGAAGACCGGTGGTGGTGACTGGTACTGCTCATCCGAGACGCCACGCTGATCCTCGGATCCCCAGTAAACCATGCAGCCGACGCCCACACGGTCACCCACCGCATACTTTTTAACATTGCTGCCGACTTCCTTGACGATGCCGACAATTTCGTGGCCCGGCATGCACGGGTAGTTAGTCGTGAGAGCCTCGCTCCACTCATCGCGCACCTGATGGATATCGGAGTGGCAGATACCGCAGAACTTGATGTCAATGCGCACATCCTCGGGACCGACAGGCTGCCGCTCAAATTCAAAAGGGGCGAGCGGTTCAGTGGCGCTAGGAGCGGCGTAACCAATGTTGGAAGGCATATCATTCTCTCCTTTCTTCGATATTACTCATCTTGGATTTGACGTAAGCACAGTACCAAAAGACACGTTGAGTTAATATGAGCAAAGTTCCAAAAATATTCTCCCAGTTAATGATCATTTGATAGAACGCGCTTTATATTATTCCCCACGACCTATTCACTATAACTACTCAGCGCGAGCCATTACATGGAGCCGCAGATTACAGTGTTCCAAGCCATTGAGACTGGATTGCGACATTGTAAACGCAAAAAGCGAGCCACTTTAGGCTCGCTACCTGATGTATTATTCTGCTTGGATTTAAGGCCATCCCACAAAAACCTTAATTGTATAGAGAGCATCTAGTCGCAATATTATTGCAAAGGAACTGAAAACAAAAAAGATTTTGGCCTGGGGAAGCCATAATCTACCAGTGCTCCCCGAATCGGGCAATCTTCGAACTTTTGGAGCAGTTGTGCCTTTATGCAACCGTCTAACCTTATTGTTTCTTCTTTTTTGCAACCTTTTTCTTTGCGATTTGAGCAGCTTTTAGTGCTGCTGTGTCGAAATCATTACCTATGCTTTTTGCTTCGTTCTTCTTGTACTGATCAAAGTGCTTTTCGGCTATTTCTACTGCTAGCTCATGTAATACTTTGCCAGCATCAGTTAAGATATCTCTGTCGTTTAGTTTTAGGAAGCCGTGTAGTTTTTCTATCCAATCCTTCATATACATTGGTACGCGCCGCATAGCCTGGCCTTCAGCAAACACAAGATACTGCTCAACAAGATTGTTGAGTGCAAGCAGTTCCGGTCTTTCAAATAGTTTTTAGCGATCGTCACATCATCTTTGCGGGGTTTTGTACCGCGCCACGAAGTAAGACCCATAAATGGCTTTTGGCTATCAGCGCGAGAACTTATAATCTCGGGGGCTGTTTGGCCGGTAATAGCGTAGTGGACTTTGTTTTGCACCGTTTTAAAAAACAGGATGCTTGTTTCATCGGTCGGATCATAATCAACACTGGTCGCATAGATATCAGTGATCTTTCTGTAAAAGCGTTTTTCAGAAGTGCGGATATCTTGAATGCGAAGCAGTAATTCTTCGAAATAGTCAAAAGGTAAATCTGGGTTCTTAAGGCGTTCATCGTCTAATACAAAACCTTTGACGATATATTCACGCAGACGTGCTGTTGCCCATTGGCGAAATGCTGTTGCGATAGAGCTTTTAACACGATAACCAACAGAGATGATGAGATCGAGATTGTAAAAATCGACTTCTCTTTCGACTTCTCTTTCGCCTTCATTTTGAACTATTCGGAATTTCCTAATAGTTGAATCTTTGCTTAATTCTCCTTCTTGGTAAATGTTCCTTATGTGTTCATTAATAGTTGGAACAGTAACCTGAAAAAGCTCGGCCAAGAGTTTTTGCGTGAGCCAAACTGTTTCGCCGTCAAAACGAACGTCAATCTTAGTTTGGCCATCTTCGGATTTATAAATGATTAGTTGTGATTCTGGATTGTTTTTCATCATCGTAGTATTCTCTTCGCTTTACTTTGCGCCCTCATTATACAACAGGTTTGCATGGCCTAAAATGGGATTTTGTCGTGTTGGCCTTTTCTGAGCAAAGGATGATCCTGGGATCTAGTAATCTTCGAGCTTTTAGAGCATTTGTGTTTATGTGCTTAGTATTAATTAAAAACACTAAAGATAGTTTCTTTAAGTCTCGATTCCTATAAAACCGCCGTCTTCAAACCGAGCATGGAAATTTTCTTTGTTGCAGCCTGTCATTTTGCCACAATGAGGACACTGAGCTTGGTTAGCAAACAAAGTTGAGGTATCAAATGACTCGCTGTCGCCAATCCATATCGGAGAACTAAACCACTGTTGACAATGCAAGCATCGGATAGAAATTTCAGTCGTTTTCGACATATTAAACTCCTCTATTAGTATTGATGATTCACATTATACTACGGTTGTGTTATTAGAAAAAAAGCAATTTTCTCAGTATTTTTAGACCCCGGAGCGGTCAATCTTCGAACCAAAAAAATGGCTGTGCAGAGCCATTTTCGATAAATTGAGTTATTTTTGGTCCAAACTTTCGCAAAAATTCGAACCGATATTTTAGCTCTACAGAGCCCTAAAACGCCTGTATTGCCAGATTCTTCCATCTTGGCTCCCCGGATCGGATTCGAACTCTCGAAGAAATCGTGAGAGTCATCATTAAATGAGGATTAGGCGACCAGTACTGTTGGAGGCATCTTACGGGCGGGTGACTTTATTGGATAGCATCCCGATGCCTTCGATTTCTACTTCTACCTGGTCGCCGGGCTGGATGGGGCCGACGCCTGGCGGTGTACCGGTGAGGATAACGTCGCCCGGGCATAAGGTCATAATATTTGAGATGAATGACACGAGGTAATCCGGTTTGAAATACATATTAGCGGTTGTTGAAGACTGCTTGACCTCACCGTTGACCCTGGTCTCGATATGCAAGTCGCTCGGGTCGATTTCGGTCTCGATGCAGGGGCCGATCGGGGCAAACGTATCAAAGCTCTTTGCCCTGGTCCACTGGCCGTCCTGGTTTTGCAGGTCGCGGGCGGTAACATCGTTAGCGCAGGTATAACCCATGATATGCTCTTTCGCCCGCCCTACGCTCACCTTGCGAGCGATACCCTTGATTACAATGGCAAGCTCGCCTTCATAATCAACCTGTTGACTCATTTCAGGATAGATAATATCATCGTTTGTTCTGGTAACAGACGATGGCGGCTTTAAGAATATGATAGGGTTATCATGCATGGCCATACCGAGCTCTGCGGCATGGTCGGTGTAGTTTAAGCCCACGCAGATGATTTTCGACGGGAGGACCGGCTCAAGCAACCGCACTTTATCAAGCGGGTACCCCATTTTTGTAGGAGTATAATCTTCGAGCGGATTTCCCTTGATCAGGCGAACGGTATTTCCTTCTAAGAGCCCGAATGCGACCGGGCCGCCGTACGAAAAACGAACGAATTTCAATTTGCATCCCCGTTCATCTTGAGACCGTTAGTTACGTGCACACGCTTGTGCATCAAGCCGTATTCAACACTGTCAACCAGTGCCTGCCAGCTTGCTTCGATGATGTTTTCCGACACGCCGATTGTGCCCCATGTCTTCTGGCCGTCACCGCTCTCGATAAGAACCCTGGTAACAGCGCCCGTTCCCTTTTTCTCGTCGAGGACACGCACTTTAAAATCGTTGAGCTCGATTTCAGAGAGCGCCGGGTAGACGGATTGTATGGCTTTTCGTAGCGCCGAATCGAGCGCGTTCACCGGACCGTTTCCTTCGGCCGCCGTTATGACTTCTTTGCCGCCGACCTCAAGCTTAATCGATGCTTCGGTCGCAACATGGCCGTCTTCGCGCTTCTCCATGATTACCCGGAACCGCTCCAGCTTAAAGAAGACCGGCAGTATCCCGAGTGATCTGCGCAGGAAAATCTCGAGCGACGCATCGGCCGCTTCGAAATGATACCCGACGTGCTCCAAGCCCTTGATGCGGTTGAGGATATCGTTAACGCGATGCGGCTGGCTCGAAAGATCGATGCCAAGCTCCTGGGCTTTCATGATGATCGTGCTGCGACCCGCAAGCTCACTCACCACAACGCGCTGAATGTTGCCGATCAAACTTGGATCGATATGTGCATAAAGCGTATCTTCACGTTCGACAGCGCTGGTATGGATACCGGCTTTGTGCGCAAACGCGCTCTGCCCCACATAGGGCTGCTGCGGATACGGGCTTAAATTCGCGATTTCGCTTACAAAGTGCGACACTTCGGTTAAGAGTTTGAGCTGCTCGGGCTGGATTAGTTCAATCCCGAGCTTAAGTTGAAGCGCCGCTATAACGGAGCACAGGTTCGCGTTACCGCAACGCTCACCGTAGCCGTTGATCGTACCTTGCACATGGGTCGCGCCTGCTTGCACCGCGACTATTGAATTGGCGACTGCGCAATCTGAATCATTATGCGCGTGCACACCAAGCGGCGTACGTACACGCTGCTTCACTGTGGTAATAATCTCTTTGATATCGTGGGGAAGCATGCCGCCGTTCGTATCGCAGAGTACCAGGCAATCAACACCGGCTTCCTCGGCTGCTTGCAGCGTTGCCAGGGCATACTCAGGATTGCTTTTATATCCGTCAAAGAAATGCTCGGCGTCAAAAAACACTTCGAGCCCGTTCTTCTTTAAGAATGCGACCGAGTCGGCGATCATCTTGAGATTCTCATCGGGGGTCGTGTTTAAGGCGTGCGTAACGTGAGCGTCCCATGCCTTTCCCACGATACAGGCAGCGCCCACACCGCATGCAACAAGATTCTTAAGGACTTGGTCGTCTTCGGGGCTAACGCCTTTGCGGCGCGTGCTCCCGAACGCGACGATTTTTGAATTCTTCAGTTTTACATTTTTGGCAAGCTTGAAGAACTCGTTATCTTTTGGATTAGAGCCCGGCCAGCCACCCTCTATATAGTGGATACCAAGCTTATCCAGCTCGCGTACTATCTTTAATTTATCGGCCACCGAGAAGGAAATGCCCTCCCGCTGCGCGCCGTCTCGCAGTGTCGTGTCGTATAGTGTAACGTTAACCATATCAAACTTCCCGCGTAACTACTTTTATTTCTTACATCGCACTTACTAAATTATCGGCGTAATACAGCCGTTTTCAATAGCTACAGCTTACCCAACATACTCAAGCCAGTGCGCGTACTTCTCATCTTCGCCTTTTACAACCGAGAAAAACTTCTCTTGCAGGGCTTTTGTGACCGGGCCCGGCTCGCCTATCACTCGTTTATCAACCTCGCGGATCGGTGTAATCTCGGCCGCAGTTCCGGTTACAAAAAGCTCGTCGGCCAGGAAGAGGTCGGTTCGTACAAGATCACGCTCGACCACTTCATAGCCGAGGTCTTCCGCAAGCGTTACGACCGTATCCCTGGTAATGCCCTCAAGAATGCTCGCCGATGTCGACGGCGTGTGAATAATCCCGTTCTTTACGACAAACAAGTTCTCACCGGTCCCCTCGGAGACAAAACCTCGTGCATCCAGAAGGATCGCTTCCTCGTAATTACTATGGATCGCCTCCATTTTGGCAAGAATCGAGTTGATATACTGTCCGGTTGCTTTGGCCGCCGGCGGAAGCGAGTTCGGGTCGATTCTTCTAAACGAAGATATCATAGCGCGAATGCCGTGCTCGAGGCCTTCATCGCCGAGATACGAGCCCCAGTACCACGCCGCGATCGCCATATCGACCTTTGAATTAAGCGGATTGATACCCATCTCGCCGTAACCACGATAGGCGATCGGCCGGATATAGCAGCTTGAGAAGTTATTGGCGCGAACGAGCTCTTTGGTCGCTTCAACCAGCTCAGCAACTGTATACGGCATCGGCATAATATATACCTTAGCCGAATTAAACAACCGCTCCATGTGCTCGGTAAGCCGAAAGACCGCCGTGCCGCGAGGCGTCTCGTAGGCTCTAATGCCTTCAAATACACCCGAACCATAATGCAGGGCGTGAGTCAGCACGTGGACCTGCGCTTTGTCCCAATCCACAAATTCGCCATTCATCCATATCTTGTCAGCTTTGTCTAATGGCATTAATCCTACCTCCTAGTTGTATGCTCTTAGAGAGTCTTATATAGCTTCTTTTACGAGCTCGGCAACCATATCGCCGACTTCGGATGTACCATAGCCCATCTTGCCGGCCGCCAGGCTTTGTATCTTTGACGATGTAACCGTCACGATAGCGTTCTCTATCTTCCGGCCTGCTTCCTTCTCGCCAAGCGTCTCAAGCAACAGCTGGACCGCCCCGATAGCGGCAAGCGGGTTGATGATATTCATACCGGTATATTTTGGCGCAGAGCCGCCGATCGGCTCGAACATAGAAACGCCTTCCGGGTTGATGTTTCCGCCGGCCGCAATACCCATGCCGCCTTGAATCATAGCGCCAAGATCGGTGATGATATCGCCGAAGATGTTATCCGTTACGATGACATCGAACCACTCCGGGTTTTTCACGAACCACATGCAGATCGCATCAACGTGCGCGTAATCGGTTTTAATATCCTTATATTCCTGCCCTACCTCGTTAAAGGCACGCTCCCACAGATCAAACGCGTAAGTCAACACGTTGGTTTTACCGCACAGCGTCAACTTGTTTTCCTTATTGCGCTTGCGCGTATACTCAAACGCATAGCGGATGCAGCGCTCGACACCTTTCCTGGTGTTGATGCTTTCCTGTGTCGCGACCTCATCGGCCGTCCCTTTCTTCAGGAAACCGCCTGCTCCTGCATATAAGCCTTCGGTGTTCTCACGGACAACCACAAAGTCGATATCCTCCGGGCCTTTATCCTTGATAGGAGTGTAAACGCCGGGAAACAGCTTAACCGGCCGCAAGTTGATGTATTGGTCGAGCGCAAAACGGGCCTTTAAAAGGATACCTTTCTCCAAAATACCGGGCTTCACGTCAGGGTGGCCGATAGCGCCAAGCAGCAGCGCATCCTGCTGGCGAAACTCATTGATCGCCGAGTCGGGCAATATGTCGCCTGTGCGCAGATACCTGTCACCGCCAAAATCATAGTGCGTAAGCTCGTATTTAAAGCCTTCGACCTCACTTACGGCTTCCAGCACTTTCAGCGCTTCTCTTACAACCTCTGGCCCGGTTCCGTCCCCGGGGATAACTCCTATCTTATACAAGTTCTCTCCTCCACCTCTTAGTCTTCTAGCCTTCTTCGTATGCATTCGTCGCACACCGGCGTGGGTAGTCTCCCTCTCAAGATTAGCTTAAGCGTTCTTTACTTTCGCTTTCGCGTACTCGATTAAGCCGCCTTGCTGCATAATATTATTGACAAACTCAGGGAACGGCTTAGCCTTATATGTTTTACCGGTCGTGATGTTGATGATCTCACCTTTATCGGTATCAACCTGAACTTCATCGCCGTTACTAATGCCGTCTACCGCTTCAGCGCTCTCCATAATCGGCAATCCCATATTGATTGCATTCCGATAGAAAATGCGGGCGAACGACTTGGCGATTATGACGGAGACACCGGCTGCTTTAATCGAAATCGGTGCGTGCTCCCTCGACGAGCCGCAACCGAAGTTTTCATCGGCAACAATAATATCGCCCCTGCTCATCTTGTTGACGAACTCCGGGTCGGCATCTTCCATACAGTGCTTGCCCAGCTCGTCCGGGTCGCTTGTTTTCAAGTACCTGGCCGGTATGATTGCGTCGGTGTCGATATCCCGGCCGAATTTCCACGAGCGTCCTTTATATATCATGAGTTTAACCTCCCAATTATCCGATACTCGGCTCTTTATGCATTACATAATCAGGGCTGACGATCTTACCGGCGATAGCCGAAGCCGCAGCAACAGCCGGACCGCACAGGTATACTTCACTCTCCGGATGCCCCATCCGGCCGACAAAGTTACGGTTGGTTGTAGCCAGAGCACGCTCACCCTTCGCCAGAATACCCATATGCCCGCCGAGGCATGGGCCGCATGTTGGTGTACTTACCGCAGCTTTTGCGTCAATAAATATATCAATCAGGCCTTCCTTCATTGCCTGTTTGTAAATCGCTTGCGTACCCGGGATAACAATACAGCGGATTCGCTTGTCGACCTCGTGGCCTTTCAGGATCTGCGCCGCAATGCGCAGGTCTTCCAAACGGCCGTTTGTACAAGATCCGATAACGACCTGATCGATAGCAACCTCGCCGACGTCGCTTATACCGCGGGTGTTCGACGGCAGGTGCGGAAATGCGACTTGCGGCTCGATGTCCGCCACATCCCACTCAAAAACCTGCGCATACTCAGCGTCAGCATCGCTCTTATATACTGTGAACTCGCGGGCTGCACGCCCTTCAACATAATCTAGCGTCTTTTCATCGGGCTCTATGATGCCCGATTTGCCGCCCGCTTCAATCGCCATATTGCACATCGAAAAACGGCTGTCCATCGACAGCTTGGAGATCGCTTCACCGGTAAACTCCATAGCCTGGTAGAGCGCACCGTCGACGCCGATTTTACCGATGGTGTAGAGGATCAAATCCTTGCCCGACACCCACGGGTTAAAAGCGGTACCTCGAAATACGAACTTTATGGTCTGTGGAACTTTCAGCCATGTCTCGCCGATCGCCATAGCTGAGGCGATATCGGTTGAGCCCATTCCGGTCGAAAACGCGCCGAGCGCGCCGTACGTACAGGTATGGGAATCGGCCCCGATTATCACGTCGCCCGGTAAAACCAAACCCTGCTCGGGCAGCAGCGCGTGCTCGATGCCCATGCGACCAACCTCAAAATAGTTGGAGAGCTCTTGCTCGTGGGCAAAACCGCGCACCATCTTGCACTGCTCCGCGGAATCGATGTCTTTATTGGGAGCAAAGTGGTCGGGAACCATGACTACTTTGTCTTTATCGAATACCTTATCGACGCCGATCTTTTTGAACTCTTTAATCGCGATCGGCGCAGTTATATCGTTACTCAGCACCAGGTCAACCTTAACATTTACCAGGTCTCCCGGTGTGAGCTTATCTTTTCCGGCATGCGCCGCTAAGATTTTCTCGGTTATCGTCATTCCCATATCTATACTCCATTCCTTTTGCGGTTGTCATCGAGCCATCAATTTAGTGCGACGCATTCGACTTGTTACTATGTCGCTTCCCTATTCAGGACTAATTTAGTCCTGAATTAATAGCCGGTACGCCCCCTGCTCATAAAGCCTACATTGGTTTTAATCTGTGCTACGATCAGCAAACGTCTACTTAGCTACTCATAGCCTTGTTGATTGCATTTAGATAGGCTTTGGCGCTGGCCTCAATAATGTCGGTGCTTACGCCCCTGCCGAGAACGGACTTACCGTCTATCTCGAGCTGGATTGTAACATCGCCCTGCGCATCGAGGCCTTCCGTAATCGAGTTAATGTTAAGGCTAATAAGTCGCCCTTTCACCCCAGTCGCCATCTTAATGGCTTTACAGGCAGCGTCAACCTGCCCGTCGCCGGCGCTTGCACCCTCAATTACATCGCCGTTTTTCTTGAGGCGAACTGTCGCAGTAGGAGTTGAATCGGTGCCGCTGCACACATAGAGATACTCAAGCGTATAGATATCGGACGCGGTTCGAACCTCGTCGGCGACCAACGCTTCGACATCGATATCCGTGATTTCCGCTTTTTTGTCAGCCAAAGCTTTAAAGCGCTCGAACGCATTCTCAAGCTCATCATCCGACAGGCGGTAGCCAAGCGATTCCAAGTGCGTTCTAAAGGCGTGGCGGCCCGATGTCTTGCCGAGCACGAGCGCGCTTTCGGTCACACCGACCCTTTTGGGGTCGATAATCTCAAATGTGGAGCGCTCTTTTAAGACACCGTCCTGGTGAATGCCGGAAGAGTGGGCAAACGCGTTGCGCCCGACTATGGCTTTATTGTATTGTACCTGGTAGCCGGTCAAGCTGCTTACAAGACGGCTCGTCTTGCTGATTTCTTCGGTTTTAATATTCGTATGTTTGCCAAGCATGTTGCGCCTGGTATCGAGAATCATCGCAATTTCTTCGATGGACGTATTGCCGGCGCGCTCGCCGAGACCGTTAATCGCACCCTCTACCTGAGTGGCGCCGTTTACAACACCGGCCAGTGAATTTGCGGTAGCCATACCCAGATCGTTGTGGCAATGTACGCTTATAATAACATCATTCATCGAAGGCACGGCCGCAATAAGGTCGGCGATAAGCTTGCCGAACTCATCCGGCGTCGCATAGCCGACGGTATCCGGGATATTAACGACGGTCGCACCGCTCTCGATTGTCGCTTCGATAAGCTTGCATAAAAAATCGAAGTCTGCGCGCGTTGCATCCATCGGTGAAAACTCGACATCGTCAACATACGACTTGGCGTGCTTAACCGCGTTAACCGCCATCATCAAAACCTCATCTTTGGTCTTCCTAAGCTGACGTTCGATCTGCGTATCCGAAGACATGACAAACGTGTGGATGCGAGGCCTCTCCGCATGTTTTATCGCTTCGGCAGCTCTATCGATATCGGCTTCAACTACCCTGGCCAGAGCAGTGATGACCGGTTCTTTTACCTTCGCCGCTATTTTGCTGACCGCCTCGAAATCACCGGGTGACGTAATTGGAAACCCGGCCTCGATAACATCGATGCCAAGGCGCGCCAGTTGCTCGGCAATCTCCAGCTTTTCCCTGGTGCTAAGAGAAATACCGGGCGACTGTTCCCCGTCTCGTAATGTTGTGTCAAACAGATAAATACGATTAGCGTCTGCTGTCACTTGTTACAACCACCTTGTTCTTAAATTAAAAGTACGTAAGTCAACAGTATTAAATTATGATTATAACATAAGTGCAGCTCTTTGCACGTGCACTTTTAGCAAAATATTTGCAGCTTTATGAGACCCCTCTATATTTGCGAGATTCCAACGATGATCGTGCTTAGCAAGGTCCGGCCTATTTTCAATACAGCTTTTCAATCATAAAAAGAGAAGGCCACCGATTAAGGCGGCCTTCTTGTGTTTTTTCAACCTTCTAACTGTTTGCTAGCTACGACGATTAATCGTCATGACTCTTTAAGTGACCGCCACTGGTAAGACTCCTGGTAAAGGTATGGCAGTTACTACAATCGTAGCCCTTGCCCTGGACGTGTTTATTGTGAATCCAGTTCGGGTCGGACACTGATTTGTAGCTATGGCAGTTATCGCAGAGCGTCGTTCTCGGCTCTTTAAGTGGATAGCCTACACCGTGGCATGTCGCACAGTTATTCCTGTCCCTGTGCTCGGCATGGAACGAAGTAAAGGACATGCTCGACCTGCTGTGCATGCTGTGGCATACGTCGCAGAGCTGTGCGTCGGTACCTCTTCTTACGTAACCGAGACTGCTAAACGGAATCCTTGCAACGGTGCCGCCGAGCTGCGCGTGGCAAACCGTAGCAGTCGCGCAGCTAAGCGCCGTTGATTTCGGGCCTACTGCGTGATGGATGCTCTGGTAACTTTGCGTCTGCACGAAGGTATGTCCGTTGTAGGTTACGTTTGCGATATTGGTACCCTCGATAATAGCGGCGTTGACATCGCCGGTTTCAAAGGCGACTTTGTTCCTGATCGGCAGCAAGATGTTATCAAACTTGTTGCCAACGGCGTTGTTCTTCGGCTGCCAGGTTTCGTGTACCTTAAACGGATACAGTTTTGCCATCGGTTTTCCTGGAATATCGGTATATGCACCATCCGGATACGCCATTTGTACCTTGCCGTTCGCCGCATACGTAACCGGATCTAAGAACTTGTAGAAGTGGCTAAACGAATTGAACCATGCATAGGTTGGCATGACATTCGACCCACGCGTAATTGTCGGATCCCACCTGTTGATAGCAGGAATCGGTTCTAGCGTTCTCCAGTCTCTGACCATATCCGTTGAAACTGCTTTCGCAAAAGCAGACACGTGGCAGGTCGTACAGTTGAGTCTGTCTGTATGTCGATCAAGATATTTATAGTTAACGTTCGTTGAGCGGTGCGGAACCTTTGTATGGCAGGTTTCACAGCTCATGTCGAAGTTAAGATCAACCGCTCGCATATCGTTGCCGCGACCGGCCATCTTGTGACTGATCGTTCTATGGCAATCCTGGCACTCGAAGTTCTGGCCGTCGGTACCCATGTGTACGTCATAGCTCTTGACGCACGTTGGCAGTTTTGAATCGATGTCGCCGCGCTTGTTGTTGTCGCCGCCACCGGCGTTTGCGTGGCAACGCAAGCAGGTCGCTTTAGTTGGACGGCTGATAGTCTTGGCGGCAGCTTGAATGTCGATTGTCGGATCCGGCACTAAAACAAACGTACCGTCTGGATTGGTTTGAACAATCCTCTTGTAGCTTGTGCTGTGACAGATCAAGCAGTCGATGTTCTCAAGCTGAGCTTGGCTTGAAACGGTCGCCGGCTTCAAACCGAGACCGGCATGACACCATGCGCAACCGCATTTGTTATTAGCGGTGTTGTCAAGATTGGTCATGGTGCCGATCCAGTTACCCTCGGCCCATACGCAGTAATTGTTAATACCGCCCATCTTTGAAACTTGTGGGTTTGAACCTGCAAGCTCGATAGCTTTCGAGTTGTCTCCTCTCCACTGATAGTGAAGCGAGCTAAACATTGTGTTTGCCTGTGTTGCATGGCAAGCACTGGTGATACAGGTCTTGGTGCCCAGGTATGGATTGCTAGCAGTGATGTACTGCGAGTGATCCGGAACCGGAAGCTCTACCTTAAAGGTGTTGGTACCGGTACCAGTCCAGGCACGTGTATCCGTAACAGCTACGCTAACAGTCCAGACACCCTTTGCCGGTGCTGCTGGGAGCGTATAGCTATAGAACATGAACCCGGTCGTTGAGTCTTTGCTCATAGCAACGGCGTTAACAATAACCTTGTTAGCCGGATCTTTGATGGTAACTTTAGCAGTGCTGATGCGCCCGCTTGTGAGCCTGTTGAGGCCATTTTGCGCAATAGCCCTGACGACAACAACATTGCTCGGATTATACCGGTACTTGTTCGATACCGTTTGAATGCTCAATGTTGATGACGAGTTGTTTACCTTGACCGAGATGCTTGCCGTCGCCGTCTTGCCCGCGGAGTTGGTTACGGTCACAGCGAGCGTATATGTAGCGTTTTTCTCCTTGGTGGTGTCCCACAGGCTGTTCCAGGTGCCGGCAATAGAGCCGTCCGGGCCCGCCATGACCTGCGGTGTGCCGGTACCGATTTTATACGACACATCGGTTACAGTGTAGCCGCTACCCCCGGTGCAATCAGCGGTGATGGCAACGTTGCTGCCGACAACCGTAGCGCCCGCTGTCGGAGCCGTAATTTTAACTGTTGGCGGCGCCGGAGTTGGATTGTTTGCCGTAACGGTGATTTGAGCCGATCCGGTTACACCGAGTGAATCTGTGGTTGTAACTTTAATGGTATGGCTGGCGTTGGTAACTTTGCTTGTGTCCCACCAGCTTGTCCAGGTACCCGATGCAGCGCCGGTTGGGCCCGACATGCTAACCGCAACGCCGCCGTCGATCTGGTAGCTTGCGCTACTAATTGTCGCACCGGAGGCTGCACAGGTGGCATTGATCGGTATCGTTCCCGCAACGGTTGCTCCGCTGGCAGGAGTGGTAATTGTTACCGTCGGAGCCGCCGCAAATGCCGCCGGAGCGCACAGAACCATCGCCGCAATTACTAAGATGGCCAGTGTTATAAAATGCTTTCTCACGAAATTTCCTCCCTTGTAATTCCCTATTATTAAGCGCTCAATCATTCTTTTAAACCCCTCCCTTCTTAGCTAGATTTACACCCGCTTGAGCAACGGGATTGCATACGAAAATACAATGTGCCGCAAAGTTTTTGGGATAGGAGTCTTGAGATGTCCGCAGTTAATCAAAGTATGCTTGCTTTCAAAGTGTTGAATACAAGCTTGCTTTCTTGATAAAATAGAAAAGCAAATCGAAGCCTGTCCCAGGTTTCTTTGCACTCGACTGGAGAGCTGGTATCTCTCCAGTCTTTCTTTATTCGTTTGATATTTCCATGCCCTACTTTTAAGCGTCTACCTAGTTAAAACGTAAGCTGCCATTCTTTCTTACACTTTTGTTACAAGTATTTGTACAAGTCTTCACGAAACAATCAATTATTATAGGGGTATCTGTTTTCGAAAGGATATGTGAGCAGCGCTAATAGGCAAGCGACCTTGTCTTGAGGCGATGTGATAATATTTTGCAGTATAAAATGGCGCTAGAAGCAATATGCGGTACCATGCTTACGTACCGCATATCTATGTGTATCTCCAAATATAGGCTACCCGGTAGGGTATACGATTTTGCTGCTGCTACTATATACAACGTTATATCACGTAATACCTTACACTATATTTGAAAATATTTTGAAAATCTTCCTGATATATTTGATTAGCGCTCAACAAGCTAACTCCGTTGGCTTGTTTCCACCAAAAGTTTGATATCACGGTAACCCTATAGTATTATTAAGCCGTGGTGATACATATATACCCTTCTTTCCTAAAACACCTGTAGTAATCAGAAAACACACGATGCGCTAGAGGCGAATTATGCAAAACGAAGTGAATAGTATCACAAAGACTTGCTGTGACTGTGATTCGTGCATCATGCCGTGCTCTCGTAACAAAAACCTTGAGAACGGGCGTCTCCATCTGCCCAAAATTACCGGTAATGAAAACCATACCTTTGACGATGAGGCTTTCAACGCTCTATACAAGATGCACTATAAGCGTATTTACGCGTTAGCCTACCGGATGGTAAGAAGAAGAGAAGATGCCGAAGACATAGCGCAAGAGACGTTTTTACGGGCATTTAGGAATTTCGATAAACTCGACCCGCGAGCCCCTATCTTTACCTGGTTATGCAAAATTGCGACCAACCTCTGTATAGACAATGCGAGAAAAGGCAAGAATGTTCAATTGATCAGCCTCGATGGCTGTTATGTTGCTGACATTCTCGAACAAAAATGCAAATTACTTATGAAGGTAATTGACCTCGGCCAAAACATCGATATGGAAGAAACGTTGGAGTTAATCCATAAAGCCATGGATGCGCTGCCGCCGCATTACTGCCAAGTCTTGGTCTTGCGCGGCTGCGAAGAACTCCCCTCAAAAGACGTAGCCAAAATCATGGACATTTCCGTATCTTCCGTCGATACTATCCTGCACCGTGCCCGATCTAAGGTTAAAAAGATATACCAAGAGTTGTTCGAGAAGCACCATGTCCATGTGTTCTTTGGCGTGTGGTTTATCGGGCATCTATTGCACAGGTTCCATCTGCCTATCACGAGGCTTCTGAAATAATGAAGCCCCAGCCGTTAAGCGGCCATTCGATGCTAGCTGTTCTTTTTGCTGATGATAATGGTTAGCAATGTCTGTGAATCTTTCTCGGTAAAATAGATGCTCGTTGGATATTTATTGATGAAGCCGGTTATCAAAGTGGTGCCTTTCTTCGGCTTTGCCTCCTGCTTGATCGAAGAGAATTTCGACTTATAGAATCTAATAACTTCATCGACAGTTTTTGTTGTCTTGACCTGCGTGTAGTAACTAACTCCGGTAGGTTGCCCTTCGCCCTCTTTGTTGCCGACCGAGTTGTAGGTCATACTCGATGTTACGACACCGCCATCGATCAGCGGGAAATCAGCCGGGAATCCTTTAACAACAGGCACCGCCACTGGCTTTTCCGAAGCCTTGTTTGCAGCTGTTGTATTGTTCTTTGCACAACCCCCCGTTCCAAAAACAGCAGCCACAACAAGAAGGCTGACTAGGGTTATTAAAGCACGTTTCATAAGCTCCTCCTTGAAAGCAAAAACTGGACGGCATGATTGCCGCCCAGCCCAATTATTAAACGATTACCGGCAGTAATGCAACACTACAATGTCAGGAAAGTTGCAAAACTCCCGGTCGCACCCTTAATCTCTTCCACTACTGCATCCGGTATCGGAATATCGACGTTGATGCCCATAAGCGCTTCCCCACCGATTTTCTTACGGCCGACTTGCATGTTGGAGATATTAATCCCATGCTCACCTAGAATGGTTCCGACTTTACCGATCATGCCCGGGATATCCTCATAGCGGAAAAATGCCAGGTACTTGCTCGGAGCCATATCGATATCAAACTGATAGACGTTTACGAAACGCGGTTGGTTCTTTTTGCCGACCAGCGTACCTGCAACCGTTATCGGCTCGCCATTGTTCTTGCCGGTTACACGGATGACGTTAAGGTAATCCTGTGACGAGGCTTTTCTTAACTCGTTAACCTCGATACCACGCTCCTCGGCAAAGACCGGTGCGTTAACATAGTTGACCGGCTCTTCGACAACACCCTCAAACAACCCTTTAAGAATTGCTATGGTTAAAAGCTTGGTATCGAATTTAGAAATCGGTCCAATGTAATCGATATCAACCGAATACACGCCGCCTTCTGCAAGCTTGGTGAAGAGTTTTCCCAGTTTCTCGGCTAGTGGAAGGAACGGTTTAACCGCTTCCATCGCTTCAACGGGAATAAGCGGGATATTAACGGCGTTGGACACGAACTCGCCGTTAAGCCCTGCGATAACCTGCTCGGCTATCTGAGTGCCTGCTCTATCCTGCGCCTCAATTGTCGAGGCACCGAGATGCGGCGTGCAGGTAACCGCGTCAAGCTCGAGAAGCGGGTTGCCGGTCGGCGGCTCCTCCTCGTAGACGTCAACACCCATAGCGGCGACCTTACCGCTCTGAATCGCGTTTACCAGAGCGTCTGTCTGGTAAATACCGCCGCGAGCTGTATTAATAAGACGCACACCGTCTTTCATTAAGGCGAACTCGCGCTCGCCGAACATACCGATGGTCTCTTTTGTTTTTGGAAGGTGAACCGTAAGGAAATCAGAAACTTTGAGAACATCTTCAAGGCTCGCTGCCCGCTCAATGCCGAGCTGGGCGGCTCTCTCCTTCGAAATATATGGATCATAGGCGATAATTTTCATACCAAGGCCGTGCGCCCTCTGTGCGACAAGCGTCCCAATTCTGCCGAGGCCGATCAAACCGAGCGTCTTCTCGTATACCTCGACACCCTGAAACTTGCTCCGCTCCCATTTACCGGCTTTCATTGAAGCACTGGCTTGGGCTATGTTGCGGGCACTCGCCAATAGCAGCGCGATCGTCTGCTCTGCGGCGGATACGATATTACTCTGCGGGGCGTTCGCAACGATAATGCCCCGCTTTGTCGCCGCTTCGACGTCGACATTATCAACACCGATACCTGCACGACCGATAATCTTCATATTGTTCGCACGGCTGATGACGTCTTCCGTCACCTTGGTTGCGCTTCTTACGATTAGCGCCTCATACTGGCCGATTTCTTCAAGCAGCTCGTCGGCCGTCATGTCGGTTCGCACATCGACGCTAAAACCGGCAGCTTTGAGTTTATCTATACCTGCCTGGGAAATCTTCTCTTTAACTAGAACCTTAATAGTTATCGCCTCCTACACTCTAAAAGCTAGAAACACGACCGGCATTGAAACGCCGGTCGTGTTTCTAGAACGGATTCTCCATGAAAATCTTCTCAGCCGCCTGGACGCCGATACCTAATGTCACAGGATAGCCGAGCTCAGAGAGAACCATCTCAACGCCCGCAAGCGTTGTCATAATATCGAACCTATCGAAATAGCCGAGGTGGCCGATTCTAAATATCTTACCTTTAAGATGATCCTGACCGCCGGCTATAGTGATACCGTATTCGCTCTTAAGCAGCTTAACGAGTTTGCCGCCATCGACGCCTTCAGGCACCCATGCCGGAGTAACCGCGCTGCCGCGACCTTCCGGCGGTGCGAAGAGCTTTAGCCCCATTGCTTCAAGACCGGCTCTTATGGCATCGGCAAGAATTTTGTGCCGATGGATAATATTGTCCAAACCTTCATTACGCATAAGATTGAGCGCTTCACCGAGACCTACGACCAATGAGACCGCGGGCGTAAACGCCGTCGTCTTCTTAGCCAGCGTATCGGCTGCTTTCTTCCAGCTGAAATAGAATTTCGGAAGGGTCGAGGTCTCAGTCTTAGCCCATGCTTTTTTGCTCACCGACACACAGGCGAGCCCCGGCGGCATCATGAGACCTTTTTGCGAACCGGTCATAACAATGTCGAGATTCCACTGGTCGGTTCTGCACTCAACGGCACCGATGCCGGTAATCGAGTCGACGACGAAAACGGCTGGGTAATCTTTAACGATGCCGCCGATCGTCTTCACGTCGTTGAGAACGCCGGTCGATGTCTCGCTTTGAACAACAAAGACCGCTTTTATATCAGGATGAGCATCGAGCTCGCGCTTGATATCGTTGGGTTTTACAACTTGATCCCATGCATACTCGAGCTTGATAACGTTCATGCCGTAAGTTTCATTAATCTTGACCAGGCGATCACCAAATTTACCGTTCGAACAGCACAGTACCGTATCGCCGGCAGATAGCAGGTTGACTACGGATGATTCCATAACGCCTGTTCCCGAAGCCGTATAGATCAGCACCTCGTTCTCTGTCTGGAATACGTATTTTAGCCCTTCCTCGACTGAGACAAGAAGCTCCTCGAATAAAGGCGTCCTATGGTGAAACATCGGTCGCGCCTGTGACAACAGAACCTCAGATGGGACGGGCGTAGGCCCTGGTGTCATCATGTAATCCTTACGCATGAACATTCCTCCTGTATCGCACAATCCCACACTTTGTGAAAGCTTGTGAATGTAGGTACAAACTATTGTGTTTTATTATACTATCGCTTAACCGTTTTGTACATTTGACCTGCCGGAAGCAGTTTAGAGCAGCTCTTTTTGCTTAATCCATGCCATCATCGAACGGAGTTGCTTGCCAACTTGCTCGATCAGGTGATTGGATTCTTTCTTCCTCATGGCCTTGAGCACCGGCTGATTAGCTGTGTTCTCAAGTATCCACTCGCGTGCAAAACGGCCTGTCTGGATGTCTTCGAGGACACGCTTCATCTCTTTGCGGGTCTCTTCGGTGATGATTCGTTTGCCCACGGTGATATCGCCGTACTCGGCGGTGTTACTAATTGAGTAGCGCATACCCGAGATACCCTGCTCGTACATAAGATCGACGATCAGTTTAAGCTCGTGCATGCATTCAAAGTATGCGATTTCCGGCTGGTAACCGGCCTCGACTAGTGTATCGAATCCGGCGCGGACGAGTTCTGAAGTACCGCCACAGAGAACCGCCTGCTCACCAAAGAGATCGGTCTCGGTCTCCTCAGCGAATGTGGTCTCAATAACGCCGGCCTTCGTGCCGCCGATACCTTTTGCGTATGCGAGCGCTGTAGCTTTCGCTTTGCCGCTGGCATCCTGATAGACCGCGATGAGGGCCGGTACGCCGACGCCCTCTTCATACATGCGGCGAACGATATGGCCCGGGCCTTTTGGTGCGATCATAACAACGTCGACATCTGCCGGCGGAACAATCTGGTGAAAGTGGATATTGAAACCGTGTGCGAACGCGAGCGTCTTGCCTGCCTTAAGATTACCTTTGATCTCGCGCTCGTAGATTCCACCCTGGAACTCGTCCGGCGCTAATACCATGATGAAATCGGCGGCTTCTGAAGCCTTCGCTGCGGACATAACGTTAAAGCCTTTTTCTTTGGCATTGTTCCATGCCTTGCCGCCCTCGAGTTCGCCAACGATAACATCTACCCCGCTTTCGCGAAGGTTTTGTGCGTGTGCATGACCCTGGCTTCCAAAGCCTATAACAGCGACTTTCCTGCCGCTTAGTAAGCCGAGATCTGCGTCCTGATCGTAGTAAATCTTTGCCATATCATTCCTCCATAAATGTGTTATAGATAGTCAATCCAACAATTATAGCATAAACTTATGCTTGCTTGCATGTTGACAAGCTAATATTATACTGGCTCCCCAGATATTAAGCTTCAGCTATTTTGCCGCGAGCTAGCGCTATTTTACCTGTGCGCACCAGCTCTTTTATACCGTACGGGCGCAAAAGGTCCTCGAGAGCCTGTATCTTGTCCGACGTTCCGGTAATCTCTATGGTAAGCGTCGACTTGCTTACATCGATGATATTGGCCCTGAAGATGCTCGCGGTTTCTATGATCTCCGCCCGTATGTTCGGGTTGGCATTCACCTTGATAAGTACAAGTTCCCGCGTGACCGTCTCTTTCGGATCGAGGTCGCTGATTTTTAACACGTTTACCAGCTTGTGCAGCTGTTTAGTTATTTGCTCGAGCCTGGTCTCATCCGCATCAACAACGATTGTCATGCGTGAGATATCGGGGTTCTCCGTTGGGCCGACAGCGAGGCTGTCGATGTTAAAGCCGCGCCTGCTAAAGAGGCCGGAGACTCGTGCCAAAACACCAGCTTTATTCTCTACTAGAACCGACAGGATATGCTTCATTCTCCTCAACCTCCTCTTCCTCGTCTAGCATCTGGCTTAGCGGCGCACCGGGGATGCCACCGAGCATCTCGTCGATTGACGAACCCGGGGCCACCATGGGGTAAATATTTTCTTCGCGCGCGACCATGAAATCTATGACAATCGGCTCGCGTGCCTCTATCGCCGCCCTAAGCGTTGTTTCAACATCCGCAACTTCGGTCACGCGAACTCCCTTAATGCCATAGGCATCGGCCAGCTTAACGAAGTCCGGCGTGCCAACATCGAGATCAACGCTTGAGTAGCGGTGGTTATAAAAGAGTTCCTGCCACTGGCGAACGTTACCGAGATAACGGTTGTTCAAAATCGCTACAATGACCGGCAGCTTCTCCGCCGCAATGGTAGCAAGCTCTTGCGATACCATCTGGACACATCCATCACCGTCAATGTCGACAACAACTGCGTCCGGGCGACCGAGCTGAGCACCGATTGCCGCCGGCAAACCGAATCCCATCGTACCTAAACCGCCCGACGAGAGGAAACTTCTGGGTCTGTCCACCCCGCAGAACAGCGCCGACCACATTTGATTCTGACCGACACCGGTGGTGATAACCGAATCCCTGTCACGCGTCAGCTCGCTGATCTTCTCAATAATGTACTGCGGTTTGATCACGTCTTCCTGGTGGTAATGGAGCGGATACCGCTCTTTCCATCCATTGATCTTGGCGTGCCACGCCGACTTGTCGGCATACGGACCCTCGATTTTGTGCACCGCCGCGATCATGTCCTTAATAACTATCTTCACGTCACCAACGATCGGCAGGTCAACTGCGACATTTTTGCCGATTTCCGCCGGGTCGATATCCACGTGAACGATTTTCGCGTGCGGCGCGAAAGCCGAGACCTTGCCGGTTGCACGATCGTCGAAGCGAACGCCGAGCGCCAGGATTAAGTCGCTGTCCATGATGGCGTAATTAGCATAGCGTGTACCGTGCATGCCGAGCATCCCGAGAGCCAGTTCGTGGCTATCCGGGAATGCGCCCTTGCCCATAAGCGTTGTCGTGACCGGGATTTGTACCATTTCCGCGAGAGCGCGCAGCTCTTCCCACGCTTCCGATTTCGGAATGCCGCCGCCCGCGTAGATGATCGGTTTTTTGGCTTGGGTGATAAGCTTAGCCGCCTCTTTGATCTGCTTCGCATGGCCTTTGTACGTGGGCTTATACCCCGGAATCGTCATTGCGTCAGGATATTTGAAATCAATTTCCGCTCGCGCAACATCGATTGGTATATCGATGAGAACCGGTCCGGGCCTGCCTGATCCGGCAAGCTGGAACGCCTGGCGGATAATCGTCGGCAACAGGCTCACATCTTTCACGAGGAAATTATGTTTGGTAATCGGCAGGGTTATCCCTGTGACGTCCGCTTCCTGAAACGCATCGGTGCCAAGCACCGTCGTTGCTACCTGTCCGGTTATGGCAACCATGGGAACGGAATCCATAAATGCGTTCGCCAGCCCTGTAACCAGGTTTGTTGCGCCCGGCCCGGATGTCACCAGACAGACGCCCACTTTACCGGTCGCTCGCGCGTAACCGTCCGCCGCGTGGCCGGCACACTGCTCGTGTCGAACCAGGACGTGACGGATCGTCTTGCAATCGTAAAGCGCATCATAGATGGGAAGGACCATCCCGCCGGGATAGCCGAAGAGTACCTCTACGCCCTCCATCTCCAAACTTTTAATTAATGCTTCTGCTCCTGTAATGCGCATAACACATCACCTCCTGATCTTTGTCCGCCCCGGTAAGGGCAAGTCTTACAATTACTCTATAACAGCACCTTTTGCGGCGGATGAAACCATCCGCGCGTAAAGCGCGAGATATCCTTTTGTAACCCGCGGTGCAGGAGTTGTCCAGCTCTTCAACCTCTCCTGGATCTTCTCGTCTGAGAGCTTTACGTTAAGCTTCCTGCCGGGAATATCGATCTCGATAGTATCGCCTTCTTGCACTGCGGCAATCGGGCCACGTTCTTGTGCCTCCGGCGAGACGTGCCCTATCGCAGCACCTCGTGTGCCGCCCGAGAAACGCCCGTCGGTGATAAGCGCCACTTTATCATCCAGGCCCATACCGGCGAGCGCGGAAGTCGGCGTTAACATTTCACGCATACCGGGGCCGCCTTTCGGCCCTTCATATCGGATAACGATAACGTCACCGGCTTTTATCTTTCCACCGATTATCGCGTCGGTCGCTTCAGCTTCACCATCAAATACGCGAGCCGGCCCCGAATGAACGAGCATGCTTTCTTTGACCGCCGCCTGCTTGACCACAGCGCCGTCTTGCGCCAGGTTTCCGAAGAGTATGGCAAGGCCACCCGTCGCTGAGTACGGATTGTCGAGCGGGCGAACAATATTGCTGTCGAGAACGCTAACGCCCTCGAGATTCTCGGCAAGGGTTTTCCCTGTTGCCGTCACGGTGTTCGTCTTCAAATAGCCGCCCTTATTCAGCTCGGCCATAACCGCCATGATGCCGCCTGCGCGGTACAGATCTTCGATATGCTGTGTGCCCGCAGGGCTTATCTTGCACAGGTTCGGCGTGCTCTGGCTGATCTTATCCGCCAGTTTCAAATCGAATTCCAAACCGGTTTCGTGAGCGATCGCCGCCAGGTGCAGCATAGTGTTCGTCGAGCCGCCGAGCGCCATGTCAACAGTGAGCGCGTTGCGAAACGCATCGTTCGTAAGTATCTTATCCGGCGTAATATTTTTTGCAAGCAGGTTCATAACCGCCATGCCGGCATGCTTGGCAAGCCTGATTCTTTCAGAGTACGGGGCGGGAATCGTCCCGTTACCAGGAAGACCCAAACCGATGGCCTCGGTCAGGCAGTTCATAGTATTAGCCGTGAACATACCGGCGCACGAACCGCATGTCGGGCAGGCGCAAGCTTCAAACTCGGCAAGCTCTTCTTCGGTCATCGCGCCCGACGACACCGCACCGACCGCCTCGAAGACGCTGATCAGGTCGATGTCCTTCCCATCGTATTTACCGGCAAGCATCGGCCCGCCGCTTACAACAACCGTTGGGATATTAACCCTGGCGGCCGCCATCAGCATACCGGGCGTTACTTTGTCGCAGCTTGGAATAAGAACGAGCGCATCGAAGCGATGGGCTTCAACGACAAGCTCAACGGAATCGGCGATAATCTCGCGGCTTGGAAGCGAATACTTCATGCCCGGATGATTCATCGCAATACCGTCGCACACCCCGATGGTTGAGAACTCGAACGGGGTGCCGCCCGCGAGACGAATTCCCGCTTTTACGGCCTCGGCTATCTTATCAAGGTGTATGTGCCCGGGAATTACATCGTTTGCGGAGTTGGCGATACCGATAAACGGCCGCGATATCTCCTCATCCGTAAGACCGGTTGCTCGCAGAAGCGACCGATGCGGTGCCCGAATAACCCCTTTTTTAACCTCATCACTTCTCGTTGACATAGCGCCTCCATATCCTCGGCTTGTACTATAAAAAATAAAAACCTCTCAGCCCCATATGGGACGAGAGGATTCTCACGCGGTACCACCCAACTTCAGCGCGCCAAACCGACTCTTACGTAACCGGGCGTTTCTTCGCCAAGCTATTTCATTATCTCTTGGTTTACGGGCGTGCTGCACTTGTATCCGTAACGCGGATATCACGGGCCAAACTACTAAGCGCTATGGTTATAAACCTTATCATTATCAACCCTATTGCTGTTCAGGTGGCCGGCTCCGGGGCGACATTCGGCTTTCGTCTTGTACCGGCTTCGCACCATCCCCGGCTCGCTCCTACAGTAAGAAAGCTTACTACTCCCCTTCATAGCCTTTAGCATTACAGCTATGTTCTCCCTATTTGGAGAATATTAGATGATATTATATAAAATTCGAGTGGTGGGTGTCAAGTAAATCCGCAGGATATATCGGGCGGTTCGTATGCCTACTCCTCTTAGCTCAACGCTTCTCACCTTAGCCCTCTTTTCTAGACTCACGGTGCCCAGGTTCATATAATTGATGCTGCGTAAAAAATCCAATACAGGCTTTGCCTTGGAGACTTGCGATTTACAGAAAGGTAGCTAAACAATATGTATCGAAAACGCAGCATCATTGCATTGATAATCGCCGCCGTAGCATTCGTGAGTGCGTTAAGCGTTCTCATGATTAAAACCGCACCCTTAGACCGAAACGCCGAAGCACGCGGAAAGACAATCGTGCAAAGCGCTCAGTTGAAAACTCCGGAAAAGTATGTGCCGCCTCGTTCGGGCTCATCCCAATCGGCACAACGCCTGAAAGACACCGCAGCCCGGCAACAAGAGACCGCAGCGGGAGGCGAGGCGATAAGACAAGCCCGTGCCGCCGAACGAGCCGGCGATATAAAGCCGGCAAAGACGGCTGAGCAAACCGGCGCTGTAAAACCGGCGAGCACTGCCGTTACACAAGCAAATACCACAAAGCCCGCGAGCGCTCCTAAACAAGCCGCCGTAGCGCAACCAGCCGATCCGCCTCCTGCCCCGGCTCCTGTCACGATCCCAACAACGGCGCAGGAGAGACCTAAGTATGGGTCGGCCATCGCGAAAATCGTAATCCCTAAAATCGGGGTCAACGAAACCGTCTATGAAGGCGCAGGGCAAGATGTCCTTGCACTCGGACCCGGTCATTTAGAAGAAACCGCGCTTCCCGGGGATGTGGGCAATGCCGTCATCGGTGGACACCGGGTAACGCACACCCGGCCCTTCTACTATATAGATGCGTTGAAAGTGGGGGACCCCATTTACATAACCAGAGGGTCGCACCAGTACGTATATAAAGTGGTGGGGCAAAAAGTCGTATTGCCGACAGAGATGAGCATAACGAATCCGACACCCGATCGAACGCTTACTATATTTGCATGCCATCCGTTATATAGCGCGGCGCAGAGGTATGTGGTTATCGCTAAGGGTTCGTAGGCAATATCTTATCGATAATGGCATCGGCCATTTGCGATGTACCGGCAGTACCGCCAAGATCATAGGTCACGCGTTTGCCTTCTGCAATAACATCGGCGGTGGCGTTAAATACTTTGTCAGCCGCCTCGCGCTCGCCGATATGCTTGAGCATTAAAACGCTCGATAATATTAGAGCGGCCGGGTTTACCTTGTTCTGCCCGGCATATTTCGGCGCGCTGCCGTGAACCGGCTCGAACACCGCATGCTCGGTGCCGATATTTGCGCCGGGGGCCATGCCTAAACCGCCGATCAAGCCCGAGCAAAGATCGCTCAAGATATCCCCGTAGAGGTTAGGGCATACCAGCACGTCGTAGAGTTCAGGTTTCTGGACAAGCTGCATGCACATGTTGTCGACGATTCTATCTTCGGTCTCGATATCCGGATACTGCTCGCCGACTTGGTTTGCTACGCGCAGGAACAATCCGTCCGAATACTTCATGATGTTCGCCTTGTGAATAGCGGTTACTTTCTTGCGGCCTTCGCGCTGAGCGTAATCGTAGGCAAAACGCACAATGCGCTCGCTGCCCGAAATCGAGATCGGCTTGATGCTAATCCCCGCATCCTCAAAGCGAATCTTAGCGCCGCGTGCTTTCAAGAAATCGATAAGCTCTTTCGCGTCCTTGCTGCCCTCTTCGAATTCGATACCGGCATAGAGGTCCTCAGTGTTCTCGCGAACGATTATAAGGTCGATGTCTTCGAATCGGCTCCTTACGCCTTTTAAGCTATATACGGGGCGAAGATTTACATAGAGATCGAGCGCTTTCCGCAGGGTTACATTTACACTTCGAAATCCCGTACCAACCGGTGTGGTAATCGGCCCCTTTATAGCGACTTTATTCTTCTTGATTGAATCAAGCACGTGGTCGGGAAGCGGTGTCCCGTATTTATCCATAACATCCGCTCCGGCTTCCTGCACGTCCCAATCAATTTTTACACCGGTCGACTCGACAACGCGGCGCATTGCTTCAGAAATCTCCGGCCCGATACCGTCACCGGGAATCATCGTAATCGTATACACGTTTTGCCACCTTTCCTTAAAACGATGTGCATCTAAAAAGAAGCGGAGCATCGCGCTCCGCTGAATGAACTCCCTAAAGTATTATTTATATCACGTAGCTGGTGTTTAGTAAATCACCTGGCGTTTTAGATGAGCTTATGCCTCGAGTGCAAACCCGCCGTTCTTGCGGAAGTGCTCGAGCAAACCGCCGTCATTGAGGATTTTAATCATGACATCCGGCAGCGGTTTAGCCTTAATGGTAATGCCCTTCGTGATATCTCTTACCTCACCTTTACTGACATCAACTTCGAGCTCATCGCCCTGGTCGATCTGCGTGGTGTCGCAGATAAGAACCGGAAGCCCTACATTGATCGCATTGCGATAGAAGATTCTGGCATACGATTCGGCAAGTACGGCACCTACGCCGGCCAGTTTAATGATAGTCGGCGCATGCTCGCGGCTTGAGCCAAGGCCAAAGTTTTTGCCGCCTACGACAAAGTCGCCCGGTTGCACCTTGCCCGCAAACTCGGGGTCGGCATCCTCGAGAACATGCTTTGCAAGCTCCGGCAGATTGGTTCTCAAATGAAACAACCTTCCCGGGGCTATGTGGTCGGTGCTGATACTATCTCCAAATTTCCATGCGTTTCCTTGTATTTGCATCGTTACTCCTCGAATTTATAGATACTTTCGCGGGTCGGCAATGACGCCCTCGATTGCCGTCGCCGCTGCAACCGCCGGTGAGCTCAAATAGATAAACCCTTCCGGGTTACCCATGCGGCCCTGGAAGTTGCGGTTCTGCGTTGCGAGGCACACCTCGCCGTCACCTAAAATACCGCCATGAACGCCGACACACGCACCGCAGCCGGGGTTAACGATTGCTGCACCTGCGGCAACCAACTTCGCGATGATGCCCTCTTCAATCGCCTTTAAGTACACGTCATTTGATGCCGGACATACCAGAAGCCTGGTGTTCGGGTTACGTTTTTTGCCTGCCAGAATTTGCGCTGCAATCCGCAGGTCCTCAATGCGGCCGTTCGTACACGTGCCGATAAATACCTGGTCGACTGTGGTGCCTGCAACTTCTTGTATCGTCTTTGTATTATCGACTGTGTGGGGGCACGAAATCGTCGGCTCCAACGTCGATATGTCGATCTCATAAACCGCTTCGTATACGGCGTCCTCATCCGCTTTTACTTCGCTCCACTTATCGCCGCGACCGCACTCTTCAAGGTACTTCTTCGTGGTTTCATCGGATTGGAAGAGCCCCGCTTTTGCTCCGGCTTCGACCGCCATGTTTGCCAGGGTAAACCTACCCGACATATCCATAGCATCAATGGTCGGCCCGCAAAACTCGAGGGCTTTATATGTAGCGCCATCGGCGCCGATCATACCTATAAAATGCAGCATAAAGTCTTTCGGGTACACACCGTGCTGAAATTCTCCGGTAACATACACCTTAAACGTCTCCGGCACCCGAAGCCAGGTCTGCCCCGATGCAATACCTATCGCAACATCGGTCGAGCCCATGCCTGTCGCAAATGCACCGAGCGCACCCGCCGTACAGGTGTGCGAATCCGCACCGATTAAGACTTCACCGGGGTTCATGTAGCGCTCGACCATCCGCTGGTGGCACACGCCCTCGTTAACATCCGAGAGGATTGCTCCCGTTTTTGCCGCAAAATCCCTTAATATCTTATGAGCGTTTGAAAGCTCTTTTCGTGGGCTTGGGGCCGCATGGTCGATAAAGAGAACCGTACGCTCCGGCTTTGCCGCCTTTTCCATCCCAAGTTTTTGAAGCTGCTGAACCGCCAGTGGTCCGGTTCCATCCTGTACTAACGCCGCGTCGATTTCGGCTACAACTATATCTCCCGCATAAGCATCGGTCGTGCAATGCTCGCTTAATATCTTTTCAACAATCGTTTTACCCACGTTCAGGCTCAAGCTCCTTTCCTTTCCTGCGCATGTAGTCCTGATAGATGTATACGAGCTCTTTCGAGAACAACTGACGCTTGAGTTCTATTGCTGCTTTGCGTACTTCTGCCAGGATCTCCTTGGCCGATTCCGGATCGAGCTCTATGCCGAATTCCCTAAACTTCGCAACGATCGATGCCGAGCCCGAGTGCTTTCCGATAACGATCTGGCGCTGCAGGCCGACCTCTTCCGGTGCAAATACCTCGTAGGTTGTCGGGTTCTTCAACATACCGTCGGCATGGATACCGCTCTCATGCGCAAAGCAGTTGGTGCCGACAATTGCTTTCCAAATCGGGATAGTCCGTGCGGACGCCATCGCCACGTACTCGGAAAGGTCGCGGAACATTACTGTCTTAAAGCCGAGGTCGACATGGCCAAGAAACTTGAGCGCCATAACAACTTCTTCGAGAGCGGCATTGCCCGCACGCTCGCCAAGCCCGTTAACCGTTGTGTTAACCCACATTGCACCTGCTTTTATACCGGCAAGCGCGTTTGCCGTGGCCATTCCGAAATCGTTGTGCGTATGCATTTCAATCTCAAGACCGGTTCCCTCGCGAAGCTCTTTGATTACCGTGAAGGTCTGGAATGGGTCGAGAACGCCGATGGTATCGCAGAAGCGCAAACGGTCGGCACCGGCTTCTTTAACAGCCTGGCCGAATTCGATCATGTAACCGATATCTGCGCGTGACGCATCTTCACCGTTAACGGAAACATATACGCCATGTGATTTTGCAAATTTTACGCATTCAACAGCACTGTCGATAACCCACTGACGGTCTTTTTTCAGCTTATGCTGTATATGGATATCAGATGTTGCGATTGATACCGCGACCGCATCAACACCGCAATCAATTGAATGCTGGATATCTTCAATAACGGCCCTGTTCCAACCGAGTACGCTGGCGCGCAGGCCAATACTCGCGATCTCTTTGATAACGGCCTTCTCGTCGCCGCCCATTGCGGGAACACCGGCCTCGATCTGTTGAACGCCGATTTGATCGAGAAGCTGGGCGATCCTCACTTTCTCATGGTTCGAAAATACGACACCGGCGGTCTGCTCGCCATCACGCAGCGTTGTATCATCGATCTTTACCTTAGTAAGGTCAACATCCACATATGAATGTTTTAGGTCAAAACTATCTAGTTTATATTCGGTCAACTTACTACCTCCATGCCGTATCTGAAATCAAGGATGATCAATCCAAGCGATCTATCGATCTATCCGGATAAGTTAAACTTCGCTGTAGACTCCTATTTTAGAGGAAAAATGGTGGTTAAGGCAAGAATTATTGGCGCCATAGCTGGCGATTTCCATAATATGGTGCAGCCAACATCAATTCCCGAAGCGCAAAACCGCTGCTACCGGGTATGCTAGACTATGCTGCAAACGCTCGCACGCTTACTTCGTAAGATTATTTTTCGGATTTTCTAAATATCTGCGATACCTTATCCGCCATATCTGAAAACTCTGTCGGGAACAGCACAACCGTGTTTGACGAACCTGAGCCTAGACCATCGATTGTCTGCAGCGTCCTCAGCTGCATCGCACCTGGGCTCTGCGCCATTGTCGCAGCGGCGGCGGCCAGGTTGACGGCTGCCTCTTTATCGCCCTGGGCCTTTGTAATCGTGGCGCGTTTCTCACGCTCGGCGGATGCCTGGCGTGACATCATGCGTTTTAGCTCTTCCGGCATGTCGATATCGAGCAACCGGATCGAATCAATATGTATGCCCCACTCTTTAATGTGCTTCTCGACAATCATGCCGATTCGTTCCTGAATCTGCTCACGTTCCGTTAAGAGATCATCAAGCGAGAGGGCCCCAACAACGTCACGAAGGGCTGCTTGTGCATATTGACCGATCGCAAAGGTAAAGTCCTGTACTTTTGTGATCGCTAGCTCCGCATCGGCAACGTAGAAGAAGATAACACCATCAATCTGGGCCGGTACATTGTCCTTGGTTATGACGTGCTGGCCGGGTACGTTAAGCGCCAGTACCCTGTTATCAACAAAGCGTACCGTGTCTAAGAACGGGATTATGTAGATAACACCCGGTCCCCTGACAGCTTCAAAACGGCCGAGGCGCAAAACCACGCCGCGTTCCCACTGTGCGGCAACGCGAACACCGGACACTATGATGTAAAGAATAATTACAAAGACAGCTTCGATGACTATCGCCAAAGTTGGATTTGTAGTGCCGTATATCGCGTAAAGAATGGCACCAACAATAATTGCCGGAACAATAACGAGCACCGCTCGCAATGTTCCTCCAAGAGATATATGTACTCCTGTAGGTGACCCAAATTGCCTTCTCGGTACCGGACTCGTCGATGACATATTGTCTTGTCCTCCTCCTCCGCCCTGCTGCCCCTGTTGCTGCTCCTGGACGGATTTCGATATATCGTTTAAGACATCCCAAATAGTTGGCACTGATATCTCACCTGTACTAATTATTAGCCGCGAAAGCGGTACTTAAGTAATGTTGTGATAGCTTCCACGCCGTCTCTCCAGCCGATCTTCTTACCCTCTTCCAGTTTGCGAGGATAATACGCAATCGGCACTTCATGAATCTTTATTTGACGCTTGGCGACCTTGGCCGTTACCTCCGGGCAGAACTCGAAGCGGTTGCATTTTAGATCCATGCTTTTTAGCACGTCGGATCGGAAGACCTTATAGCATGTCGGCTCATCGGTAATATGCGTCCGGTATAGAAGGTTTGTAACCAGCGTGACTACCTTGCCGCCAAGAAAATACCGCCAGTACGATCTGCCGTTATTCTTTAAGAGACGCGATCCGTAGACCACTCGGACCCCGCTACCGTTTAAAAACGGCCCTATAAGCGCATGGTAATCATTTGGATCGTATTCGAGGTCTGCGTCCTGGATGATAATCAAATCGCCGGTTGCGTGCACGATACCGGTACGAATTGCCGCGCCTTTGCCCTTGTTTTTCTCATGGTAAATAACTGTAATATCACTGCTTTGCGGAATTGACGCTAGGATATCGCGGGTGCTGTCGGTCGACCCGTCGTCGATAACAATAATCTCTTTGTCGATATCAACGGCCTGTACTTTTGCCAACAGCTCGCTAATCGTGCCCTTTTCGTTGTAGCAAGGGATGATCACGGATAACTTCATGCCGGCTCCCGGCTCGAAACGACGTAACGGTTGGCTGCTATCTAGTTGATGACTGATGCTAGGATTTTGCAACATTGTATCGATATTCCCTATAAAAGTATTACTATATCCCTGATATGATAGCGCATAGCCCCTGCGTTTACTAGGCAAGAATACCAGGCGTTATGCATTTCAAAGGTCTATATGCGTGTTACGGTGCTATATTTTTGTCCTACAGTTTTTCCCGAAGCAGCTTATTAATAAGCTGTGGGTTGCCACGGCCTTTTGTAAGGCGCATTGCCTGCCCGACGAGGAAGCCAAAGGCGCGCTCCTTGCCATCACGATATTCTTGCACGGCAGCCGGGTTTTCTTCGAGCACCATGTCAATGATTTGTGCTATTTCATCTTCGCCGCTGATCTGCGTCATGCCCTTTTCTTCGACAATAACGTGCGGCAGCTTGCCGGTCTCGAAGATTTCCGGGAATATCTCTTTTGCAATCTTGCCGCTGATCGTTCCTTTATCGATAAGCTTGAGAAGTTCTGCCAGATGCTTCGGCGTAAGCGCGGCCTCATCGATCTCAAGATTCTCGGTGTTGAGGTAATACAAAATATCACCGAGCATCCAGTTACTTATTACCCTTGTATCGCCCTTGTATAGCGTAACCGCTTCTTCGAAGAAATCAGCCATCGCTTTGTTCTCCGTGAGCAGATTCGCATCGTAAGCCGGCAGACCGTATTGGCGCATAAAGCGCTCCCTGCGCTGATCGGGAAGCTCGGGCAGTTGCGCCCGCAAGCCCTCGACCCAGCTTGTTTGAAACTCCATCGGTACGAGATCGGGATCGGGGAAATAGCGATAGTCGTGCGCGTACTCTTTGGAGCGAAGCGAGCTCGTTACGCCTTTGTTTTCATCCCAGTGGCGGGTTTCCTGAATAATCTCTTCAGGCCTGCCCTCCTCAAGCGCTTTTGTCTGCCGTACGATCTCATAGGCAAGCCCCCGCTGCAACGACCTGAACGAATTAAGGTTCTTAAGCTCGGCTTTCGTGCCGAACTCGGTTGCGCCCTTAGGCCTGATCGATATATTCGCGTCAACCCTCATCGAACCCTTGTCCATGTTGCAATCAGACACACCAAGCGACACCAAGATAGCGCGCAGTTTCTGAGCGTACGCTTTCGCTTCCTCCGGCGTGCGAATATCCGGCTCGGAGACAATTTCCATGAGCGGCACACCTGCACGGTTAAAATCGACCAGGCTGTAGTCCGCTCCCGCTATCCTGCCCGCGCCGCCGACGTGAATAAGTTTACCGGTGTCCTCCTCGAGGTGAATCCTAGTGATGCCGATCCTCGTCTTGTAATCGTCCATATCGAGATCGACAAGCCCGCCTATGCACAACGGAAGGTCGTACTGCGATATCTGATAATCCTTCGGCATGTCGGGATAGAAGTAGTTCTTGCGGTGGAACTGGCTGTACAGCGAAATATCGCAACCCGTAGCAAGCCCCGATGTTATAACATATTCAACAGCTTTCTTATTTGGAACCGGCAGTGAGCCCGGCATTCCCAAGCAAACCGGGCAGGTTTGCGTATTCGGGGCTTCGCCAAAGCGCGTGCTGCAATCGCAAAACATCTTGCTTTCCGTATCGAGCTCGACGTGTATCTCCAAGCCGATTACTGGTTCGTACTCCATAGTGCCTCCATTATTTATAAATTGCTCCAGCTCAAGAGCCTCAGAGGTTCCCGCCGGATTATATTCTACATGAAAGGGGATTAAGCCCATGAGCGATTCAACCAGCTGTCGCTCCCGCCATTCCTTATCGTCCATGTCTAAAGCTTCGGCTTCTCGTTCCAGCCGAATTGCTGTTCGAAACTATAGGCGGCGCGAAGCAACATTTCCTCGCCGAGCATCTTACCCATAATGTGCAGGCCGACCGGTAGGCCATCGACAGTACCGCACGGAACGGAAATTCCCGGCAAGCCCGCAAGGTTAACCGGAATCGTGCAGATATCCGATAAATACATCTGAAGCGGATCGGCCGTTTTCTCGCCGAGCTTAAATGCGGTTGTCGGCGATGTCGGTGATACCAGCACGTCAAAATCTTCAAATGCGTTATTGAAATCACGCGTAATAAGCGTTCTAACCTTTTGCGCCTGACCGTAATATGCCTCGTAATAACCGGCGCTGAGCGCGTAGGTGCCAAGCATAATACGCCGCTTGACCTCGTCGCCAAACCCTTCGGCGCGCGTGCGCATATACATATCCATGAGATCTTCGGAATCGGACGCACGGTAACCGTAGCGCACGCCGTCAAAACGTGCCAGGTTCGAACTCGCCTCGGCCGGCGCGATAATGTAGTATGCCGACAGCCCGTGCTCAAGATTCGGAAGCGATGTCTCGGCGACGGTTGCTCCGTTCTCCTCAAAAAGTTTAAGCGCATCTTCTACTACTTTTCGCACTTCCGGGTCGATGCCTTCCGCCATAAGCTCTTTCGGCACACCCACACGCATGCCTTTGAGGTCGTTTACCAGTGCTTTCGTATAATCGGGTTTATCGATAGGAACCGACGTTGAGTCGTTCGCGTCGTGTCCGACGAGATGGTTCAAAACAATCGCGCAATCGGTTACGTCTTTTGTAAACGGCCCAATCTGATCGAGCGATGAGGCAAACGCAACGAGCCCGAAGCGTGACACCAGGCCATATGTCGGTTTCATGCCGACGATGCCGCATAGCGCCGCGGGCTGTCTGATCGAACCGCCGGTATCGGAGCCCAGTGAAAATATCGCCTCGTCGGCAGCGACAACGGCCGCAGAACCGCCGCTTGAGCCACCGGGCACTCTCTCGATATCCCAGGGATTTCGCGTCGGGAAATAGCCTGAATTCTCGGTTGACGAGCCCATTGCAAACTCGTCCATATTCGTCTTACCGGTCATGACGATCCCCTCATTGAGAAGATTTTGCACCGCTGTGGACGTGTAGACCGGCACGAAATTCTCGAGTATCTTAGAACCGCACGTCGTACGGATACCTTTCGTGCACATAACATCTTTTATCGCCGTCGGTATGCCGGCAAGCGGCCCAATAGCCACGCCCGCTGCGATTTTTGCATCAACCGCTGCCGCCTGCTCGAGCGCAACATCTTTGGTAACCGTAAGGTACGACTTAACGTCGTCCTCGACCGCGTCGATGCGCGAAAATACGCTCTCCGTAAGCTCCTTCGAACTGATTTCTTTATTTTTAAGCTTCTTATGAAGCTCATGAATCGTCATTTGATAGAGTTCCATGCATCCTCCATATTATCAGGATATATAATGATCGGTTATATAATACCGATCTCGCTTTACATCTAATTATAACGTTTAGTTATAATATAGCCTTCCGGTCAATCGCATCGCATAAGCGATACTTATACAATCCGCGGTACAGCAAACGCTTGGTCTTCTCTCTTCGGTGCGTTCGCTAACGCCTCTTCCGGCGTCAAGCACTCGCCTATTTTATCCTCCCGGTACACGTTTATCAACGGTATAGCGTGCGATGTCGGCGGAACGTCCGATACATCATGCCGGGCTATACGCCCGGCATGCTCAAGTATCACGTCGAGCTGATGTGCAAACTTTTCGACCTCGGCGTCGGTTAGCCCAAGGCGTGCCAGCCATGCCACGTGCCGGACTTCTTTCTCACTAATGGCCATAAATACCTCCATGCATATATATCTAAAAAGTTAACTCGAAGTAGTTGGGTTGCACACCGCGTGCGCATAAAAACGTACCGGGACACCGGCTTTATTTCGACGCGGGGCGCATCGTGCTAGCCTTGTATCGGCAAAACACCACTATAGTATATCAGAATAACAGACAAAAAGTTGTTAAGGGCATGCAACATAATCGATGGCCACAGAGAGCCGGTCGTTTCGTATAAATAGGCAAGCGCGATCCCGATAAACATAATCGGGATAAAAAGAAACGCATTGAAATGAAAGAGCGAAAAAAGCACGCTGCTTGCGATAACCCCGGCCGTAACTCCCCAACGTTGGCGAAAAGCCGGGTAAACAAATCCCCTAAAGAAAAGCTCCTCGACAAGCGGCGCGACCACGGCAACCAGAAGCGCCGCCAGAATGAACCCGAACACGCTTTTGCCGAAAATTTGTGGCAGGTTTTCGAGTGCTTGCTGATTCCCATGTATGCCAAGCCATTGCGCCACCGCGGCATATACTGCCGTGAAGAGCTTCGTTAGGAAGAACCATGCAATCGCCAATCCAAATCCCCTTGGCACATCAAATGGGCGAAACCCGAGTTTTGCCGGTGTAGCTCCGCGTTTATGCACGGCAAAATACCATAACAAGATCACTAGCAGCGCATAGCCGATAAACATCGCTAAAATGGGGGCCACTTTTGGAGAAACAAGAGCGATAAGCTTGATAATAATAAAAGAGCCACCGGTTATAATGAAAATGAACCAAACCAGGGCTAACAACGCGTCGCGTAAAGTCCAGGGCACCCTTGGGCCGTTCAGCCCGCTATCGCCGGGGGTAACTGGCACGCTCTCATCGCCCGGGACAACGACCGCTCTACCGTCGTTTGAGGCGGGCGTCCTATCGTCCTCTGGAACCGGTGCCCCTTCATTTATCTCATTGCTAATATCACTCACTCACTAACTTTTTAAATTCGTCCTCTGTTATGATTTTTACCCCGAGCGATACCGCTTTATCGTATTTGCTGCCGGCATTTTCGCCTGCAACAACGTAATCCGTCTTTTTACTAACGCTCGACGACGGCTTCCCACCCATCGACTTCACAATAGCTTCAGCTTCATCACGGGTATAGATCTCAAGTGCCCCGGTAAATACAAACGTCATACCGGCGAAACGCTTGTCTGATACGGTTTTTGCGGCGGTCTCCTGCTCCATCCGAACACCAGCGCGTTTAAGTTTCTCAATAACGCTGCGATTGCGCTCTTCATTAAAGAACTCAACGATGCTCTCTGCAATCCGTGGGCCGACCTCGGGTACGTTCACTAACTCATCCCGGGTTGCCGCAGAGAGTTTATCGACCGAACCAAAATGCTCGGCAACCACATCTGCAACATGCGATCCGACATGGCGAATCCCAAGCGCGAAGATAAGTCGCGAGAGCGGGCGTTCCTTTGAGCGCTGGATTGCATTGTAAAGATTATCCGCCGCTTTGCTTTGGAAATGTTCGATTTCCAGAAGCTGCTCCCTGCTCAGCACATAAATATCGGCGACGTCGCGGATCATTCCTTTATCCAAAAGCTGACGGGCAACCGATTCGCCCAGCCCGTCGATATCCATAGCGGCCCTGCCTGCAAAATGAAGCACGTGCTCGAAGATAACAGCAGGGCAGTTGATATTCACGCAGCGCGCAACCGCTTCGCCATCCGGGCGAACTGCCTCAGTTCCGCACACCGGGCAGTTTTTCGGCATCTGAAACTCAACCTCGGCACCTGTGCGTTTGCTTGCAACCGGCGCCACAACTTCCGGGATAACATCGCCCGCCTTTTGGATGATAACCGTATCACCGATGCGGATATCCTTACGCCGGATCTCGTCTTCATTATGAAGCGTGGCCCGGCCCACCGTTGAGCCTGCCACAACGACCGGCTCTAAGATAGCTGTTGGAGTGAGCGCACCGGTCCTGCCAACACTAATAACGATATCCTTGACCACGGTCGTTCTCTGCTCGGCCGGGAACTTATATGCAATCGCCCACCTCGGCGCCTTGCTTGTCACGCCCAGACGCTCCTGCTGCGCGTATGAATTCACCTTGATAACAACGCCGTCGATCTCGAAGGGGAGTGAATGCCGTCTGTCCTGCCAGTACTCACAGAACTCGTATGCCTCGTGGATAGATCCCACTTTCTTTATGTGCTTGTTGATCTTTAAACCTGCGGTTTCCAGGTATTTTAGAAGCTGCCACTGGTCGATAAAGGCCGCCCCGGCCACATACCCCAGTGCATATAAGAAGACGTCGAGATTGCGCTTGGCGGTAATTTTGGGATCGAGCTGCCGCAAGCTGCCGGCAGCGGCGTTTCTCGGGTTGGCAAAGAGCGGCAGGCCCTGCTCTTCGCGTTCCTCGTTGATAAGTTTAAATTGCTCCTTGGAAAGATAGGCCTCACCTCGCACTTCCAGCACATCCGGCGGCGCTTCCAAAAACAGGCGCAAGGGGAGTGCTTGGATTGTCTTAACATTCGCGGTTATATCCTCGCCGACTTCCCCATCACCTCTGGTTGCAGCATTAATAAAGATACCGTGTTCGTATACTAACGACACCGCCACGCCGTCGATTTTGAGCTCGCACACCATCTCAACTTGATCGGTGCCAAGCTCCCCTGCCACACGATTGAAAAAAGCAGTAAGCTCTTCAAACGAAAAGGCATTTGCCAGGCTTAGCATCTTTGCGCGATGGCGTACCGGCTTGAATGCTGCGGATGCCTCTCCGCCTACACGCTGCGTCGGCGAGTCAGCTGTTACAAGCTCGGGGTGCAGTGTCTCGATCTCGACGAGCTCGCGCAAGATTGCATCGTACTCTGCATCCGATATTTCAGGCTCATCCAGCACGTAGTAGCGATGGTTGTGATAATATATTTTATTTCTAAGCTCGTCAGCCCTCGCTTCAAGCTCCTTGATATCCGGTATCAAACTCACCCCTTGATGGTATCGGTAGTATTATCGTGTAGTTAGGGATATATATCACCAGCTGCACGCATTTAATTTTATCGTATTGACGTAAGAAATGAAGTACTTATTAACCGCTTGGACATTATCAATCAATCGGTGAACAATAAAAAGTAATAGCCCGTTCGCCGGGCTATTACCATTCAATACTAATCAAAACCTATTGAATCCCAAAACTGGCAGCTATCAATAAAGCTTATTAAAACTTAGTTAAGCAGCTCCGGGATTGTTGCAAGACTATAGCCCCGGCCTTTGATTTGCCGGATGAGGTCGGGGAGTATTTCAGCGGTTTTTTCGCTTCCGCAATGCACGAGAATAATCGCCCCGTTGCCAAGGCTGCCAAGAACACGTTCCTTAACTTTTTCAGGGGTCATGTCGGGCTTCCAATCAAGCGAATCGGTAGTCCAGTATATCGACCGGTATCCTGCTTTTGCTACGGCGTTAAGCACCCGTGTATCGCGAGAACCGTACGGAAATCTAAACAGTGGTTTTGAGCTAAAACCAACTGTCTGGTTGATGAGGTCATCCGTCGATTGCAACTGGTCGGAAATCTGCTTATCGGTCATCTTTGCTAGATCCGGGTGCGAATATGTATGGTTGCCTATAATATGCCCGTCGCCGGCAATACGCTTTGTTAGTCTAGGATTATCGTTAACCCATTTGCCGGTTAAGAAAAATGTTGCCTTTACATTCTCCTGCTTGAGCACATCAAGAATTCGCGGCGTGGATTCACTGGCGGCGCCCGCATCAAAGGTGAGCGCTATTTTCTTGGCATCCATTGGGCCTCGATATATTTCCTGAGCCGATGCCTTCATGCTTGCCACACTTTTCTGCAACTTTACCGCAGTGGCAGTAGCTGTTGCTTCTTTCCCCTGATTGGGATCTACGTCCGGTGGCTTCACTTTGGTCGGGACCTTGAGCGTAACGCCGACACTAAGGTCATCGCGCTTGATATCGTTCAACTCTTTAATCTTGCCAACCGTCGTCTTATTTATCTGCGCGATACCGTACAGTGTATCACCCGATTTTACCTTGTACCTGAGAATATATATTGGTTCGGTCGTCGTGGTTGTTTGTTCGGCTTTCACAACAGTCTTCTTTGCCCCTACCACTTTTTTTGCAACCTTTTTACCGGTATCGGCCGGGGTGCTCAACCAATGAGCAAAGCTGTAGCCACCGTATGCGGCTAATGATACCACACAAACCAACACCGTTAGTGCGGCAGCAATACGTTTATAGTTCCATCGCGCTAGAGAGCGCTTTTGAGGTCTAGATCTGTGTTGCGGTCGTCTTCTTTCAGGGGGTCGTTCATAATCCA
Organism: Candidatus Aquicultor sp.; assembly: GCA_036504445.1. Classification (NCBI taxonomy): domain Bacteria; kingdom Bacillati; phylum Actinomycetota; class Candidatus Aquicultoria; order Candidatus Aquicultorales; family Candidatus Aquicultoraceae; genus Candidatus Aquicultor; species Candidatus Aquicultor sp. The sequence continues at coordinate 12,176 of DASXVE010000023.1, read as the reverse complement.
TGGCTCACCTCCAAAGCACAGCTACGTCACGAACTGAGATCATTACGTAAAGCCAAACAGAAATCACGCAGGCATATAGTAACCAGCGTGTTACAAAGTGAATCAAGGGGTTGCTTGTTGAATCCTAAGCTTATTATAATTCTGATACCATGATAATGCCAGTCTATACCGGTAAGAACTCGAACTTTCCCCATCCGCCGAGCGAGTCCCCGATAATAACGATAACGCCTTCTATACCAGGAATATCTTGCGCGTATTCAATCGCTTTTTTGATATCGTCTTTTGTTTGAACCAGGTTTCCTACTTTTGTAGCGGTCGCATCGGCCAACGCCCCGCTCGACGCCATAATAATAACAGCGTCAGCTTTACCAAAGCTAACCGAATGACCGACCGTCCCCGAAGACGTACAAACCGCCAAGGGCGTATCTTCGGGTTTTACAAGAATTGCAAGCTTATTACTAAGTGGTGAATCGCCGGCAAAGATACCGATATTGCGTTCGACATTGGTCTTAATAAAGATGTCGCCGCCGTTTTCAATGATAATCTCATCGCTGTATTCGAGGAGACCGGTGCCGACATACTCGGCAATCGCGCCTGCCACTGCCGCCATCGGGCCAACGCCGGCGAGCCGTGCAGCGTGTACCATAGACTTTACGATTTCAGGAGCGCTATCCGGCACCTCAATTGGCGTAAACGTATCAACAAAAATGCGATGCGTATCTATAAACGATTCAAGCTCTCCGCGGCAACGATTTACTAGATCATAAGCGACATCGGCTAGGTCGTGGGATGCGCAAATCAGGAGGTCTGTTTCTTTAACGCTTACCTCAAAGGAACTTAGGCCTTGGGCAAGCATACGGTTACGATAAAGCCGGGGTTCGTACACAAAAACACCTCAAACGACAGAATCAAGACTTGCTTTGTACGCTATCATATATTAGCTGCTGATAGAAAGAGAAATGACGTATAAAAAAGAGCCAGCTGATTGCTGGCTCTTTTTTCTAACCCGCAGGCACTCTACTTATGAGACGCCGTCTTAGTAGCACCGGCACCAGGCGATTGACCTTTATGAGCCATATCATCCTGTGCGATGGTGCCCTTGACCTCAGCAGCCAACGAACTCACAGCGGTTATTAAACTCGCCGCTTGCTCGCCGATCCGGTCACCGGCATCCTCCTTCACGCCCGTGGGGTTCGCACTTTTTTGTGATGTAGAAGCCGGTGCCTTTACAGCTGTGCTCTCATCACTTAACCTGTTGCCCGCCTTACCATATATGTCTGAAGCGGTCTTATATGCGCCGGCAGCCTTTCCGTACGCCGCCTGTACGCCCTCTCTCTCTTCCTTAAAACTTTCCGCGAATACGGGGAGTTGACTGAGTGCAATCAATAGAAGCAACCCGACAACGAGTTTTCGCATTAATAAAGCTCCTTTGTAAATCCGTCCCTAAGGTAGCTCGATTAAAGTAAGGTATAAATCTTTGGATGGTGATGCAATGTGTACGATGGTGCGTAGAAGTGTAATGCGTTGATCTATAATTCATTCACAAACTTGCTATCTTTCATACACTAAGTAATATCGGTAGATAATTGGAAATCTTTAGCAAATAATGGTTTGGCGTGCATCACGCGTAGTGGCGTCGTTCCACCATAATACAGGTATCGTAAACGACATCCGAGGGGCTGTTCTCGACATACTCTATTGCCGCTTGGCTTTCCGAGCCGGGTTGCATCCAAATAATATTGATGCCTTGCTCCACCGCCTCTTTTACGACCTTTTCGGTGACATTCGGCGGTGTTACTATATCGACAACATCCGGCTTCTCGGGAAGACTCTGTACATCAGGGTATGCCTGGTCGTCCTGTATATGCTTCTCGTTTGGGTTTACAGGATACACTTTATAGCCACCGTTCTTTAAATCGTTATAAACACGGTACCCGTATTTTCCGTGGTCGTTTGATGCGCCCACTATGGCGATAACGTTCCCTTTTCTACAAGCGCGCTCGATAGTACTCCGATTCATACCATGCACCCGCCTTGTTGGCATATAAATTTTCTAACCGGACTGTGCAAACTTTTTACCCAAATTAACTTAGTTTTTTTGCTGGGTTTCGACGGACTTCACGGACTTTGCAGTCCTAAAATCATCATTTCTACTCTTGCCTGACTGGCATCCAAGAACAAGTGATGCAACTAACATAATGATAAGCGCTGTGCTGCATAGTTTGATCATGAGCTCCCTCCTAGAACAAAAACCGGCTAGGCACATAATTGCATAACGGAACCATAGAAGGCAACTCAAAATGACCGGCGATTATTGCACGCAAACGCGAGGTTCAAGATGACGTCAAAGATAGCAAAATGTTAAAGGCCCTTGTTAAGGGCCTTTAACATGAAAACACCAGCTACATGCACCGTACACTTAATTACTTCCCAAAATAGTGCCGCATTAAACATGCGCATGGTAAAGACAATTATTGTATTGCAACTAGAGCAAACTGTGTGATGAAGCGGACGGATTAATAGAACCTAATCGCCCCGTAGATATGGTAGATGATCAACAGCATATACATCAGGATGAATAAGATACTGATCTCTAGGATGGCACGATAGCGTCGGAATAACCACACCATGGCTGCCACGAACATCGTCAGGCCGATTTTGAAACAAGCCGCTACGGCAGGGCCCACGGTAAACATGGCATCCATAATAGGGTTACCTTCTGCAAAACCGGCGTTAAGCGCCTTAAGCGTAAACATGTAGTCTGCGATGCTGAGCAAGTTAAACACTATAAGAAGAATAAGTAGAGCGATCTGGTTGTGGCGCAGATGCAACGACCCGCGTCGGAATACGAAATGATAGAAGCCTTTGCGCGTGATGTGGTTTTGCCGCCTATCAAAACCCTCACGGCGCTCCCTAACGCGAAAGCTCACCGAGTTATGTCGCCGATCTTTTTTTCGCCGGTCTATAGCAAAGCTTTCGCAACCCTCACAGTGACGCTTGCAACCACCGCGGCGATCCTTTCCTTCATAGCAGACGTATTTTTCCACTCGTCCTCCATGCGTAAGTACATTGTTAAGGCTTACCCAGCAGCCTAACTTGACTTACTTTTTAGCCACAAGCTTACATTATAAAGGGCGGTAAACTAATAATGTGATAGAGGCAATTTACTTGGCACTTAACAGTGGACTGTAATGACATGTTGTAGGACTGCAATCTCTTGCTTGACCTATTTGGTAGCAAATTATCTCGTGAGCGGACCCCTCAAGCCTTACACCGAACCTGGCCTGTATGATTGGCGTGAAAAGGTCCATTGTTGTTAGAACAATGTTCTTAAGGCACTTGTGCTGTTCCGTATTATCGGAAAGACTCTTTATCACGCGTCGTATAACCCTTACTGTTACGCTGTCAGGTTCCGCGTCGCCTTCGGCGGCTTTGAAAATCGTGCCGAAAGTCGCGATAATGCCGGACCTCATGCAGCACCCGTAAGCGGCATCGGGGCCGCAGAACTCAAGGTTATTTTCATCGCACTGTATGGTCCCGAGGGCTATAAGAATGTCCTCACTGGAAATCTTAATCGTTCCCTCATTCTTAACAGCGATAAGCATTGCAGCAGCGAAAACGAGAGCGTGTTCGCAAGGGTTTCGATACGAAGCAAGCCGGGGGTATGTCATCATAATTGATGCAAGATCGTATGGGTTCGTTGCGCGGCTTGTGCGAACTGTCTCATCAATAAAATCAAGCACAGACATGTTATAGCACGATTCGCATACAAAGTGACCTTCCGGGCACCACACATCAGTACTCGCTTGCATTCCGCAAAAGTAGCAGCTTAACGTTTCTTTGTCTTCAAGGTATTCGAGTGATACACTGCATACAGAGCAATTATCAATTCGGTCTGCCGACATAGGATTAGTTGCCCCCCTCGCATGTTTATCGTATATCGAGGTAGCGCTCACACAGTGCTGACCAGCACCAGAGTCTGTGCATCACCCGCCGGCTAACACAACATTTGGTCGCTCTTCGTTCATTAGGAATTATCACCAGGGACTAGTGCTTCTTTAGTGATCTTCCAGCTCTTGCCCTCTTTCTTAAGCTCCCAATTTATGCGATTCTTGCCAAATGTGCTGTAGCTTTGGTTTTGGGTTTCATACTTAATGTAATACTCAACATCCGCAGTCAATTTTGCCGTTTCGCTTTTAATATCGAGCGCTTTAATGGCTACGCTGGAAATATCGAAGCTTTTTATTGCCTCACCTGAATTATCATCCTTAGCGGCTGCCTCATCGGCAGCAATCAATGCGTTAATAAGCCGCTGTTGTTCGGCCAACGCACCGGTGCTCGGATCGTAATAATTCATGAGTTTCTGCTTAAATTCAGCGACTTTTGCCTTGTTGACCTCAAGGCGAGCATCATTTTTAACACGCCAACCGGCTAGAGCTGCGTTGGCGATGTCAACTTGTTTCTGTGTTTGTTCCGTTGATGATTTGTCGGAGGCATTTGATACTAAGTAACCGCCACCTACAACTGCGACCACCACCACCACACTTAAAATGATTAACGTCTTCTTGTTCATTGCTTTTAATTTACGAATCAATTTTGCGAACACGAAAGCAGCCTCCAATCAAAAAACCTTTCGCCTTCTCGTCTTAATTTTATCTAAATTAGCAGGATAAAGCAACCAAGTTAGGTGATTCCGCTGTTTATACTTGTAGGTCTTTATATATAGTGCGGGATCAGTGCTTCTCTGTATTTCAAGGCGATCCTAACGTTCGGTTAACGTATAGTGTATGGAAACCATGCGCTAAACACAAGCACCCGTTAGGATAAGAATAAAAAAGCTGTTCGCAATCAGTGAACAGCTTTTTGGGTTATATATTTATAGAATTATCAAAAGAAATAGCGTGCACTAGGTTAACCGTGTATTAAGCTTATTTGTCATTAGTACCGCTTGGCTAAGCCCCTCACGGGGTGTACACCTGCGGCCTATCAACCAGGTAGTCTACCTGGGACTTTAGAAACCTAATCTCGGGACTGGCTTCGCGCTTATATGCTTTCAGCGCTTATCCATTCCGGACGTAGCTACCCAGCGGTGCCCCTGGCGGGACAACTGGCACACCATAGGTCCGTCCACCCTGTTCCTTGCGTACTTAGGGCGGCTTCCCTCAAGTTTCAAACGCTCACGGCGGATAATCATCCGACCATCTTACAATGGTCTTGTTCCAGCTCACATCCCGCTTTAATGGAGATCAATCCAACCCTTGGGAGCTCCTGCACCCCCAGGATGCGGGGAGCCGACTACGAGGTACCAATCCGCTCCGTCAATGTGATCTATCGGGGGCGATTGGCCCCATTTTCCCGGAGAACTTTTATCCCTTGAAACGGTAGCCCTTCCACTCGGTACTACCGCGTCGCTAAGCCCGGCTTTCGCCCCTGCGCGGCCTGTCGGCCTAAGCAGTCAAGCGCCCATTCGCCTTTATGCTTCTCACACGATTTCCAACCGTGCTACAGGACACCTTTGGAGCCCTCCGTTGTTTTTTAGGAGGGTGCCGAAACAGCCGAACTGCCCGCCTGACCCTGTTCCCGCACCGGATTCACGGTGCTGGGTTAGGGCATTACGTGCCCGACGGTGGTACATACGGGTCGGATTAGCATGCAGGTTCTCCGACTCTCCCACCTTTACGTGGGGCACCACCCTGCCCAAGATCACGGCTGCAGTAAAGCTTCCGGGGGCTATAATCCTGCCGCGAGTAATCGGTCTATTCACCGATTTACCAATTTCGCCGAGTCCCTCGTCGAGACAGCGCTCGAGTCGTTATGCCTTTCGACAAGACGGATATTGTCCGCCGGGAATTCCGCTACCTTTGGGCCGCTTCCCTCACGGCCTCCGTTTACCAGGGTTTCGATTCGAAGCCTTCAGTTGAAACCATTGGGAGTTGCTGAGCTCCCAACAATCCTACCTGCATGACCTCTCCTCTTATCGATCTGGCACTGGGAAGGCATCAGCCCCAATACATCCTCTTACGAGTTAGCAGAGACCTGTGTTTTTATTAAACAGTCGCTCGAGCTAATTCATCTGCGCCTCAATTCTGGCGGCGCCAAAGCGACTGTTTATCGTGGCTAAATCGCGAAGCGATTTGCCACTTTAAACCTCCTACTTTAGCAATTCAAATATGTTGCCAGAATTGAGGTCCCCTTATCCCGAAGTTACGGGGTCGATTTGCCGAGTTCCTTAACGAGGGTTCTCTCGCACGCCTTAAGGGTTTACCCCTTAGCCTGCCTGTGTCGGTTTGCGGTACGGACACCGATCCTTTCGTTGTGGGCTTTTCTAGGCGGGTTACGCCTTGCCGGGTGGACTTCCACTCGCCCCCCGACGCGGCTCGCCCGCGTCACCCACACTATGCTAAATAAAGCAGGATCGGTGGCGCCGGAATATTAACCGGCTTATCCATCGACTACGCCTTTCGGCCTCGCCTTAGGTCCGGCTATCACCCAGTTGATGAACAGAGCTGGGAAAACCTGAGGCTTTCGGCGGATGGGATTCTCACCCATCTTATTTAGCTACTCATGCCGGCATTCTCTCTTGCCTGCCGTCCACCAATCCTCGCGAGTTGGCTTCAACCAGCAGGCAATGCTCCCCTACCGCGTCCTTTAGCCGCGCTTCACATAATTTCAGGTGGTAACTTAGTTTAAGGAATTTAGCGCTCGGTTCGCTTCGCTTACCTCGCACAAAATGTATCTCATATAAGTTACGGAGCAAAATGCAAAGCTTGTTAAAGTCCACTCATAGCTTCGGTGGCAGTCTTAGTCCCGATACATTTTCGGCGCAGGATCACTAAGGCCGGTGAGCTGCTACGTAATGCACTCTTTAAGGGATGGCTGCTCTTGAGCCCACCCTCCGGCTGTCGTCGCGGTCCTACTTCCTTACACATTACACTGAGACTACACTTAGGGACCTTAGCTGATGATCTGGGTTGTTCCCCTCTCGACCATGGACTTAACGCCCACGGCCTCACTCCCGAGAAACGATCAACGGTCTTCGAGGTTCAGCTTGGGCTCCGACCTACGAAATTAGGAGGCCGCCGCACCAAACCGTTGCCCTACCGCCGTTGATCTCATACTCGAGGCTGTACCTAAATGCATTTCGGGGAGAACCAGCTATCTCCGAGCTCGATTAGTTTTTCTCTCCTATCCACAGGTCATCCCACGGCTCTCTCAGTCGACGGGTTCGGACCTCCACGCGGTTTTACCCGCACTTCACCCTGCCCATGGATAGCTCGCTCGGTTTCGGGTCTATAGCATGCGACGATAAATGCGCCTTATTCAGACTCGCTTTCGCTCTGGCTCCGCCTCTTCGGCTTAACCCGCCACATACCGTAACTCGCCGGCTCTTATCCAATAAGCACGCCGTCACCCATCAAATGCTGTCACGAATATCTTTGATGAGCTCCGACTGCTTGTAAGCATATGGTTTCAGGAAAGTCTATTTCACTCCCCTCCCGGGGTTCTTTTCACCTTTCCCTCACGGTACTAGTTCACTATCGGTCGCTGGAGTATTTAGCCTGGCGGGAGTGGTTCCCGCAAGTTCACACAGGATGCCGTGCCCCGTGTTACTCGGGTGGCCGCCGGAAGTCTTTTACGTTTCGCTTACAGGGCTATCACCTTCTGTGGCCGGTGTGGCCAATGGACCGCACCAACCCGCTATGCGGTTTAAGAACCGCATAGCGAACAGAGCTTTCCAGCTCTTTCAACTGCGTAAAAGATTTTTTACTTCCCGAAGCTTTCCGCAGCGCTTCAGGCGGCTCCCACGACCCCCGGATGAAAATGTCCTGCGGGATTTTGTTCATCCGGGTTTAGGCTATTCCCTTTTCGCTCGCCACTACTAAGGGAATCACTTTTGTTTTCTTTTCCTCCAGGTACTGAGATGGTTCAGTTTCCTGAGTTCCCTTCCTCACCCTATATATTCAGGTGAGGATGACCGGCTTTAGTAACCCGGATTAAACCACCGGGTTTGCCGGCCGGCCGGGTTTCCCCATTCGGAGACCTTCGGATCAACGGTTGCCGCACCTCCCCGAAGCGTATCGCGTCACGGCTGTGTCCTTCATCGGCTCCTAGCGCCAAGGCATCCACCATATGCTCATAAATCGCTTAATATCGGCTTTCTAATGCACGCTATATTGTTTTCAATGAACAAGGTGAGACGCACGGTTTACGCGCCGTGCGGGCTCAAGGCTCAAGGCTGGTTGGGCTGCTCGGCCCCACCCAACAATGAAAATCGGCATCTTCACCATTGGACTTTTAGCCTTGAACCTTCAGCCCCAAGGTTTATGTGCAAACCTTGGAGATCGTCCGGACGGGTGTTGCCTGGGGGTTGCCCCCGGGGGAACCCGGAGCCGGAACTCCTGGCCGGACATCGAGCTTTTGGCATCTTAAAAGAAGAGCCTGAGCTCCAAGTTTACGCCCACACCTCTCGGTACGGGCAGTATGCCCATCCTACGACCGCCTCGTCGGAGCAGCCTCGCTACCGTCCTCCGGGTCCCAGTAAACCTCAAAAATGAGGCCCGCTGGGGTCCGGTTGGGCCGCGTAGCTTCAGCTGCTTCTTCTATGGCGGATGCGGCCGGCAATATGAAGAAAACCTGAGAACGTATTCACCGCAGCTTGATGATCTGCGATTACTATCGGCTTCATCTTCATGCAGTCGGGTTCCAGACTGCAATCCGTACCTCGGTCGGTTTTTTGAGATTTCCTCCCCCTCGCGGGATCGGCCCTCTTTGTCCCGATCACTGTCGCGTGTGTGTAGCCCAAGGTACTCAGCACATACGGATCTGCCGTCGTCCCCGCCTTCCTCCCACTTCGAACGCGGGCAGTCCCCTATGAGTGCCCGGCGTGTGTCCGATGGCAACATGGGGTAAGGGGTTGCGCCCGTTACGAGGATTTGACCTCACGCCTCACGGCACGGGCTGACGGTGACCATTCATGCCTGCCTGTGCGAGTTTCCGCGTCACCGTGGGTTGCCCACAGTTTGAACGGCATGCCAGTGTTTCCACCGGCTTTCACGCACGGGCGACCTTGGTAAGATTCTGCGCTCGAAATCGCATTAAACCACACTCGCCGCCGATTGTGCAGGTTTCCACAAGTCCCTTGGTTTTCAGCCTTGCGGCCGTACTCCCCAGGCGGGGCACTTAATGCGTTAGCTTCGCCTCCGGCCTTCCTGAGGGTCGGGAGCTAGTGCCCATCTTTTACAGCCAGGACTACGCGGGTACCAAACCGCATCGCTCCCCTGGCTTTCGTACTTTAGCGTCAGCCACGGTATAGGAAGCTGCCTTCGCCGTTTGGGGTTCTTTCCGATATCAACGCATTTTACTGCTACATCGGAAGTTCCACTTCCTTCCGCCGGGCTCTAGCCGAGTAATCTCGGCTGCCCTTCCTCCGTTTTGCGGAGGGCTTTCACAGCCGATACGCCCAAGCCGCCTACGTACCCTTTACGCCCAGTAATTCCGGACAACGCTTGCGCCCTACGTTTGACCGCGACTGCTGGCACGCAGTTTGTCGGCGCTCTTACCGGCAGGTACTTTCACGTGGTCCGGCTCTTAACCGGCCACGCTTACTCCCCACCGACTGGAGTTTACGACAGGTGTTTTCACCTGCTTTCTTCCTTCACGCGGCATTGCATCGTCACGCTTTCGCGCATTGCGATAGATTCCACCCCGCTAGCCCTTTCGGGCCCGGGCCTTGTCTCAGTTCCGGTCGGGCTGACCACCCTCTCGGGCCAGCTACCCGTCATCGGCTTGGTAGTCTTTTACACCACCAACTGCCTGATGGGGCGCAGGCTCATCTCAAAGCGGAAGCCTTGATTAAGGGCTACCTTTTCTCACGCCGCATGAGCAGTGTGAGCTTATACGGCATTAGCTCATCCCAAGTGACCTTTTTAGGGCCTCCCGGGGTGAGGTTATTCCGGTCTTTGAGGCAGGTCACCTACGTGTTACTCCGCCGTTCGCCGCGTAACCGTCCTTTTCCTAATCCATAGCAAACGTGCTACGGTTACAGAAATTGTAGGAACAGTCCGCTCGACTTGTCGGGGCAAGTGCATGCCGCCAGCGTTCGTCCTGGGCCGGGACCAGACCCGCAGATTAATAAACCTCACTGGATGCCAGGCATCACAAGCGAGGTAACAAGATTAATATTTTTGGTTTTTGTCCGGCCAATCTGTTCATTTTTCAAAGAACGATCAGGGCGATTTATATACCCGGAATCCCGGAGTTTAATCACAAATCCGGCAACTTACTTGGCCGCTAAACATGGCAATATTTATTTGCAGAAATTAAGGAATCTGAGGCGTTTCAAGACAAAAAAAGAAAGGACCTAAGACTGCCTTCGCATCGTCGCCCTTCCCCTTACCGGGGCTCGCTTAAGGGTTTTCCTGTAAGCACCTTGGATTTACCTATCCAACATACCTATCAGGTCCCTCGGCTTCATGACAACTTATGCCCAACCGCCGGTCCCATCCTCTCGGTGGGATACGCCGGTCTTGATCTGCGATCTTAAGTCCTTCCATTTTTAATTATCAAAGTGGGTAGCAAGCCACTGCTTTCTACCAATTAGTTTATACCCAGATGCGCGCTCTTTAATCAAAATAAACCATTCTTGTCCGGTAGTAAGATTTGAACTGCGCTGGGCTGGCTTATTGCCTGGTGTTTTTGACGGTAATTACTATATCGGCATTACCATAATTTTCCTTAACCTTTTTATAATTATTTCCTGAAGACTACTGAGCACCCCCCTGTTATGATTAAATAATCGATGTAGAGGTAACTCGATATCACAAGGAATAGGTACCCGATTATGGCACAGACAGGTGGAGCGGTGAATAGCTTAATGCAGAGTAATCTGCCGGTAAAAGCAGGCACGACCCTCGAGCAGACTGTTAATTGGCTGAGAGATAATGCCCTTATTGTGATTCTGGTTCTGCTGGCAAGCGCTATCATATATAGGCTGCTGAGTATTGCCATTAACCGTTCGGTGTCCCTCATTAGCAAAAACCCGTTTATATCCGAGGATCAAGCCAAGCAACGCGCGCTCACATTGGCCAACGTGCTTGATGCACTCGCGAAATTCACGATATTCTTTCTCGCCGTGCTCGTCATCCTTCAATCCACGACAAAGGTTGAGATCACAGCCCTCCTTGCGGGTGCCGGGGTTCTCGGCGTCGCAGTCGGTCTCGCGGCGCAAAGCCTGATTAAAGATTTTCTCTCGGGGTTTTTTATCCTGTTTGAAAACCAGTACAGCGTCGGCGATCTCGTACAAATCGGCAGCGATAAGGGTACCGTCGAGCAGCTGAGCCTACGCACTACCCTGCTTCGTGATTTTCAGGGAAGCCTGCACATTATACCTAACAGCCAAGTTACGGTAGTAATAAATCATTCGCGTGGTTGGGCACGCGCCGTGGTTGAGTTCGGCGTGCCTACTACGCAAAACCCCCAACGGGTACTCGACACGGTGTGCGACGAGATGACCAAGCTGGCTGATGACCCTACAGTCAAAGACGTCCTTCAAGAGCTTCCTCAGGTTACCGGTATCGAAGAATTTAGAGATAACGCGATGGTGTTCAGGATCGCAGTCCGTACGGCATCAAGTGAACAAGACCGGGTCGAGCGGCTTATTAGAGAACGGATTGCCGCCAGGCTAACGAAGGAACAAATTGAAGTTATCGGCAAGCCGGCGCAGTAAAACTGCTGATTAACGTTCCGGTTAAGCTGCGACGAGCGTCATCGCTTACAATAATCCCGCCCAATGGATGAGCGCCAATACTAGAAACACAATTGCCAGAATGTAGATAACGTTTGCGACCGCTATGCTTAACGCAAACACCCCAAGAAGCTGTAGCAACACAGCGATTACAAATATGATGAGCACCGCATAAATAATGTTCCAGAACATCCCGGAAGCCTTCGTAGCCATAATCGACCCCCTTAGCATCACTTTTTTGTACCCAGTTTTAATGTGATAAAACAAGGCGAATGCCTTCTGACACAAGGATTGAACAGCCCCGGGTTTCATAGAGACTTTGAACCTACAATTTCCAATGTTTTTTCAGATAGGTTTTCGCTTTCCTCAGACATGTTTTCACAATAATACATCGCCTCCTTTTCCGCTGGGGGAATATGACCAATTGCTTCAT
>DASXVE010000022.1 GCA_036504445.1 Candidatus Aquicultor sp. | reverse complement strand
TGCGCCGCCGGTTCCATCCCATTGGTAATAGGTCGTGCCCGGCTCGGACGAGGTAAGCGTAATCGTCGTTGCCGATTTAAACCAACCGTTGGTGCCGTCTGGTGTTATTGGGCTGGTTGAAAGTGTCGTTGTCGGCGCGATAATATCGTTATTAACGTTAATAAGAACTGAGGTTGTCGATGACTTAGCGGCATTATCCGTGACGGTAAGTCTAATCGTATACTGCCCGTTTGCAACGGTTCTCGTTCCAAAGGTTCCGAGCGTGCCGTTGGTTACCGGCGTCGTCGGGTTGGTGATCGTCGTCCAGCTTGACGGTGATGCCCCGGCACCATACTCCAGTTTGTAGTTTGCAAAGTTGGTGTCAGATGCCGTACCGGTAATGGTTATGGTATCTACTACTGTTGCATTGTTTGCCGGTGCGCTAATTGTTGCCGTTGGGCTACTGTAATCTACTTTCATGGTGTGAATCGCAGAGCTTGTTTGATTCCCCGCATTGTCAACGGCGATAATCTGCCAGGTATGGCTGGTCTCGGTAAGCATTGCGACTGTTGCAGCTGAGAGTGTCGATCCTGTTACCGTCTGGTCCGTTGCGCCATCGATCTTGATAACGTAGTTTGCAATACCGCTCGATGTGTCGGTTGCCACAGTCCAGGTAAGCGTTGGTTGCACGCCTGAAGCCCAGCCGTTATCCGCCGGGGTTGATAGTATTGCCGCCCCCGGGGCTGCTGTGTCGACTTTTATTACTTGGCTCTTGTTGCCCTCGGTATTGTTAAGCGAGTCTTTTGAGTAAAAGTACAGCGTATGGCTGCCTTCAAATGCTGCGAAAGGAACAGAATACGTAGACCACGCGCCGCCGGTTCCATCCCATTGGTAATAGGTCGAACCCGGCTTGGATGAGGTCAGCGTTATTGTCGTTGCCGATTTGAACCAGCCGTTTGAGCCGTCTGGTGTTATTGGGCTGGTTGAAAGTGTCGTTGTCGGCGCCGCGTGATCCACATGCACCAGGATCGATGCCGGTGTTGCACTGTTGTTTGCCTTATCGGTTACCCTTAGGCGAATCGTATAGTCGCCGTTTGGAAGCAAACCGGTGTCAAGTGAACCAAGCGCGTTGTTAGTTACCGTCGTCGTCGCACTGTTTATAGTAGTCCAGCTTGACGGCGATGAGCCTGCGCCGTACTCGAGCGTATAGTTGTTGAAGTTGGTATCCGCTGCGGTACCCGTTACGGTGATCGAACCGGTTACATACGTATTATCAAGTGGTGCCGTAATCGACGCTGTCGGATTAGTCACATCAACCGTAAAAGTACGCGAGGTTGATGTGGCCTGGTTGCCTGCGTTATCAATCGCAACAATCTGCCAAGTGTGTGAGGCTTGGGTCAGTGTACCCGCGGTTTGAGTTGTGACGACTGCACTGCCTACCGTCTGATTGTCGGCACCATCGATCTTCACAATATAATTCGCCAGACCGCTGGATGCATCGGTCGCACCGCTCCATGTCAGGGTCGGCTGCTGGGTATTTACAAAGCTCGCATCCGCGGGAGTTGTAAGCGAAAGCCCCGTCGGCGCTACCGTATCGACTTTAATCGCCAAATTCTTATTGGCCTCGGTATTAGCCGCTGTATCTACTGAGTAATAATACAGTGTATGGTTTCCTTGTTGTGCGGCAAGGGCACCCGTGTAGGTCGTCCATGCGCCGCCGGTTCCATCCC
>DASXVE010000021.1 GCA_036504445.1 Candidatus Aquicultor sp. | reverse complement strand
CTCACGACGTTCTGAACCCAGCTCGCGTGCCGCTTTAATGGGCGAACAGCCCAACCCTTGGGACCTACTTCAGCCCCAGGATGCGACGAGCCGACATCGAGGTGCCAAACCTCCCCGTCGATGTGGACTCTTGGGGGAGATAAGCCTGTTATCCCCGAGGTAGCTTTTATCCGTTGAGCGATGGCCCTTCCACCCGGTACCACCGGATCACTAAGTCCTACTTTCGTACCTGCTCGACTTGTATGTCTCGCAGTCAGGCTCCCTTCTGCCTTTGCACTCTACGAATGATTTCCAACCATTCTGAGGGAACCTTTGAACGCCTCCGTTACTCTTTAGGAGGCGACCGCCCCAGTCAAACTGCCCACCTGACTATGTCCCTAGACCAGTTTATGGCCTCAGGTTAGAATTTCGGTATTTCAAGAGTGGTATCCCAACGTCGACTCCATAATGACTGGCGTCACTATCTCTCAGTCTCCCACCTATCCTGTACATGAAATACTAAAACCCAATGTCAAGCTACAGTGAAGCTCTACGGGGTCTTTCCGTCCAATCGCGGGTAACTAGCATCTTCACTAGTGCTACAATTTCGCCGAGCGCGTTGTCGAGACAGTGCCCAAGTCGTTACGCCATTCGTGCGGGTCAGAACTTACCTGACAAGGAATTTCGCTACCTTAGGACCGTTATAGTTACGGCCGCCGTTTACTGGGGCTTAAGTTCACACCTTCGCTTGCGCTAAGCATTCCCCTTAACCTTCCAGCACCGGGCAGGCGTCAGCCCCTATACGTCATCTTTCGATTTAGCAGAGACCTGTGTTTTTGCTAAACAGTCGCTTGGGCCTTTTCACTGCGACCACCTTGCGGTGGCACCCCTTCTCCCGAAGTTACGGGGTTATTTTGCCGAGTTCCTTAACAACGCTTCTCTCGCTCATCTTAGGATTCTCTCCTCATCTACCTGTGTCGGTTTACGGTACGGGCACCCAACATCTCGTTAGCAGCTTTTCTTGACAGTGTGAAATCAGACACTTCTCTACTCTAATTTCGATCCCCATCACACCTCAGCCTTATAGTATGCGGTCTTTCCTACATACAAGCCTTGATGCTTAGACACGGATAACCAACACCGTGCACGTCTTATCCTCCTGCGTCACTGCTTCCTTCAAACGATATTAGGTGGTATCGGAATATCCACCGATTGTCCATCGGGTACGCTATACGCCTCCCCTTAGGTCCCGACTTACCCTGAGCGGACGAACCTTCCTCAGGAAACCTTAGATTTTCGATGGAATGGATTCTCACCATTCTCTCGCTACTTATACCAGCATTCTCTCTCGTATGCAGTCCACCACTCCTTTCGGTATAGCTTCAATCCACATACGACGCTCCCCTACCCATCATTTCTGATGCCACAGCTTCGGTGCTAGGCTTTAGCCCCGGACATTTTCGGCGCATGATCACTTGACCAGTGAGCTATTACGCACTCTTTGAATGAGTGGCTGCTTCTAAGCCAACATCCTGGTTGTCTCTGTAATCACACATCCTTTTCCACTTAGCCTATACTTGGGGACCTTAGCTGATGGTCTGGGCTCTTTCCCTTTTGACCACGGATCTTATCACTCGTAGTCTGACTCCCGATAATCAATTATCCGGCATTCGGAGTTTGATAGGGTTCGGTAACCGATAAGGCCCCTATCCCATTCAGTGCTCTACCTCCGGTAATCTATATCGAGGCTAGCCCTAAAGCTATTTCGGGGAGAACCAGCTATCTCCGAGTTCGATTGGAATTTCTCCGCTATCCACAGCTCATCCCCCGTTTTTTCAACAACGGTGAGTTCGGGCCTCCATTGAATTTTACTTCAACTTCACCCTGTCCATGGATAGGTCACCCGGTTTCGGGTCTACATCAGCCAACTGTCGCTTCTTACGAAGCGCCGCCCTATTCAGACTCGCTTTCGCTTCGGCTCCGGTCCAGAGGACCTTAACCTCGCTGACTAACGTAACTCGCTGGTCCGTTCTACAAAAAGTACGCGGTCACCCTGTTATTTCTAACATAGGGCTCCCACCGATTGTAAGCATACGGTTTCAGGTTCTATTTCACTCCCCTCCCGGGGTTCTTTTCACCTTTCCCTCACGGTACTATGCGCTATCGGTCACTAGGTAGTATTTAGCCTTGGGAGGTGGGCCTCCCTGTTTCCCACAAGGTTTCACGTGTCTCGTGGTACTCTGGATCTCGGCTCGTTTCTTCTGTCTTTCGCTTACAGGACTTTTACCTCCTACGGTCGACCTTTCCAGGTCTGTTCAGCTAGACGTCGGATTCTAATTGCCGGTCCGCAACCCCAACAAAGTTTCCCTCGTTGGTTTGGGCTCTTCCCCTTTCGCTCGCCGCTACTTAGGGAATCGATGTTTCTTTCTACTCCTCGGGGTACTTAGATGTTTCAGTTCCCCCGGTATCCCCTCGTATACCTATTTATTCAGTATACGATACTAGAACATTACTTCTAGTGGGTTTCCCCATTCGGAAATCTGTGGGTCAATGCCTATTTGCGGCTCACCACAGCTTATCGCAGCTTGTCACGTCCTTCTTCGGCTCCTAGTGCCAAGGCATCCACCATATGCTCTTATTAGCTTGATCTAATATCTGCAAAGCAAATATCTCGGACTCCGTTTTCACGTTGTCCTCTTTTTACCTTACAAGTTGATCAGGTTTATCCTTGATGATTGAATTGTATGCTTTCAAATATGTTTGCGTGGATGTTTTCTGAAAGAAAACTCCAGCAATCACATCGTGATTGCACGTTACCTGCAATTGCTTACTTAATCGGTAAACCGATTATTAGAAGTATCGTTAGATACTTCAGCTGTGCGTTAGCACAGCAGCTCGCGTTTGCTATATTTTACGGAATATGCAGTTTTCAAGGTACATGAAAGATTGTGTTTTCTTACGAAAACTTGGTCTTTCAAAACTAATCAGTGTAAATGATTCACAAGCCAGATTCTTTTGATTCAGGATTGCTGACATATAGTCAACGCATAATCTCTCGATTATGTTTTGCAGTACATTGTACTACGATTAGTAACTACTTTCGTAATT
>DASXVE010000020.1 GCA_036504445.1 Candidatus Aquicultor sp. | reverse complement strand
TCTTCCTCCTTGAAATTGCTAGCTTCGAGGCATCCTTGCCTTGAAGGCCCTCTTGCACTGAGCCCTTAACTGCCGGCCGGTGCGAGAAAAGTATGCTCGCTACAAGAGGTAAGCGTATCTACAGTTAGTTATCGTCAGATAGGATGGTTTTCTGCATAGAAATGATTTAAAAATATTAGTAACGTAACCGAGTAGATAAATTGTTATGTATTAAATAACTTAAGCCTGCTCGGCGGTTATCTTGGGAAGGATGTCACCGAGGTTATCGAGGGACGCCTGCGAGGTAGCAGCAAGCTGGTTCTCCTCGAGAATTGCATTATATATCTCCTGACGGTATATAGGGACGTTTTTAGGGGCTTTTATACCTATCTTCACGTGATCGTCTTTAATTTCAACGATGAATACTTCAATATCATTACCGATATTTATTCGCTCGTTTATTTTCCTTGTAAGAACAAGCATGATATCTCCTACGAATCTGGCAGCAATTTGTGCTTTGTTGTGTATTCCTCAGTAGGTAGAATAACCTGTTTTGCCGTATTATTTCCAGTATTAATAATTACCGGCGCCTGAAGATTCGCCGTTATTTTTTCCGGTTCGCTTGGGATTGTCAATATACTAACGACTACAATGTTTTCGAAACTATCCTCATCCGCAATCTGCACAGCCAATCCCTCTAACTCGGCTTCGGTTATTACGGGATTATAGTTTTTGAAAAAGAGCCAGGGGTCGGTTACAAGAAATGCGAGGTCCGGGATATCCACTGATTGCAACCATGCAAACGAGCTACTCTCTTTATGCGGTATTAAAACGAACCGCTCAGCCTCGGGAAAACCGAGTATCGCATCAACAAACGTCAAAACCTGATCTTCATCGATCTCAACCACACCAAAGCGAGTGGCATTAAACTCTATCCTGGTTTTCGCTTCTACACTCATCATGACATGCTAGAGGCTTTTTACAAGCTTTGAACGCTTGTATAGCAACCTCCCACTCCTTCCTTTTCTAAAACTAACCGATTGCTCTATTGTGCTCAAGGGCCACATTCTTTTATTGAGGCGTTTAATCTATTTCAGGAAATCCATCAGCGATGTCTGGATCGACATGCTGCCGGCCGTAAGTGCCGCTTGGTATGCGGTTTCTTCATTCTTTATTCTGGTAACAATATCCGCGAAATCTACATCCTCTAAGTCGCTCAGCATACTCTTTAAATTAAGCTGTTCTTGATCCTGCCTGTCTCGAACAAGCTCAAGTCTATTTACGCTTGCTCCGATCGACGTCACCGCGTCAGACATGTTGTTCATCGCGAGATCTATTTGGCTTGTGTCGTTTGAAACGGCAGCATGATCGCCCAGATTTAAGTGATCTCTAAGGTCTATAAGTACCTTATATGCGCTGTCGTTGGCAGGATCTGCCGAACCTTTGAATGCTATGTTACCAGGAATATTAACCGGTATGGTAACGCCTTTCTCTATCTCGTAGCTCATGGTTCCCGAATTACCGTTATAGGTAACGCTAGCCGGAACAATAGGAGGGCCTGCTACCTCAGGAACATAGGTAAACGGCTTTGTTGTGGTTTGTGTGCCGGCAAAGATATACCGCCCATCATATTGGGCATTACCGAGGCTTACCATATCAGCTAGTATCTGGTCGACCTCTTTCCCTATGATTATCATGTCGCTTGCAGGGTAGTTACCGTTTGCGCCCTTGACCGCGAGTTCCTTTGCGCGCTGCAAAAGATCGGTGGCACTGGTATATGCCGTTTCGGCGGTTTTGTTCCATGAGAGCGCACTATCGATATTGCTTACATACTGGTCGATGCTAGCCATCGTAGAGCGTACATTAAGACCCTGTTTTACGGAAATCGGGTTATCGGAAGGACGCTCGTAACGCTTGCCGGACGATAACTGGGTCTGATATTTACTAAGGCGATTATATGTCGAGGATACATCCCCTAACATCCTGTTCATGAGCATATTTGGTGTTATTCGCATCTATGTCACCTACCTTCCCATCTGATTAATAAGCGTGTCGAGCATTTGATCAAAAACACTGATTATACGTGCTGCTGCTTCATAGGCGCGTTGAAACTTAACCATATTAGTCGCTTCCTCGTCGAGTGAAACGCCGGAAACCGACTGGCGGTGCTGTTCGATAAGGTCGACGTACGATTGACCGTTTTCCACCATTCTTCCGGATTCCTGGGAATTGATGCCCAGATTTGCGACAAACGAGCGATAGTAATCATCGAGCGTCCCGGTTGTTGGGGGAACCCCGATCGCAAACTTTGTGTCTTTCATCTGTGCCAACTTAAGGGCAACCGCATTGTCTCCCGGTGCCGGGGTGGTTGCCGGCGCCACGGGTGCTGTACCTGCGGCAGCAATATGACCCGGGTTGTTGTCGACGTCGGTACTAAGTGCGATTGTTATGGCACTTGTTCCGGTAAAGAAATCGTACCCGGTCACACCATCTAGACCGTAGCCAGTGTTATGAACTGCATTAACCTGTGTTACAAGTTCATTCGCTAAGGTATCGAGTTCCGCTCGGTAGCCCGGCACAAGCGTGTCACGGGAATCGAGAAGTGATTTAAGGTCGCCGCCATTGACGTTCAAAGCCGCGTTGTTGACTTTCCACTTGATATCGTAGTAGCCGTTGTTGGCCCCGTTAGGAACAACCTCAAGCTCATTGTAACCGTAGCCGGTAACGAGTTGACTGCCGCCTACGGTGACAACGGTTACACTGTTACTTAGATCGGTAACCTGTATGTCCATGATCTTCGAGAGTTGATCGATCAACATATCGCGCTCATCCATTGCGTCGTTCGGCTGAACGCCGAATGATTTGGTCTCGAGAATGTTATGGTTAAGTTCGGCCAAACGCTTGGCTATATCGTTAACCTCACTTACAGTTGTGCTTACTTGGTCGTTAAGGTTGTCGCGCAGACTGCTGAGTTTACTATTTAGTTGGTTGAACGCCGTTGCAAGCATCCTGCCGTTCTCAAGCATACTTGAGCGCGCGGATCTGCTCTCGGTGTTCTTGCTTAACGTCTGCCAAGAGTTCCAGAACTCGCTCATTAGGTTCTGCAGACTCGAGTCCGAAGGCTCATTGACAATAGTCTCGATTTGTTTGAGCGTGTTATCTTTTGTCTCCCAGTATCCCTGGGATTGATTTTCTTTTCGAATCTGGCCGTCGAAATAGCTATCGCGGACACGTTCGATCGATTTCACCTGAACGCCGGTACCCAGCATGCCCTGCAGCATGGGCCGGTTATAGGCCGGTGCGGGAAATGGCTCGGTCGTACCGAGAATTACCCGCTGCTTGCTGTAGCCCGGGGTATTGGCATTGGCGATATTATGAGCCGTGGTATCAAGACCGTACTGGCTCGTCTCTAACGCTTTTCTAGCGATGTTTATTCCTAAGAATCCATCCACGTCGTTAGCACCTCTCTAAGCCCTTCCGTCAAATAATCGAAGGGCCGCTTTTTGTGGATTGGTTTTGTTGCTGTATGTCGGATTATCATCATGAACGAGCGAGCTCAGCATAAACTGTATGTGGCCGATGCCCTTCTTGATAAGCTCTGCATTCGTTTTATTCGACATGTCAAGCTCATTCATGATCGAAAGGATCTCTTCTCGAAGCGCTTGCGCTTGCGCCGCGCTTGCCTCGTCGAGACTACGGATAATGGTTGAGAGCCGTTGGGGTGCTTTTAGTGAGCTGCGGCTTAAACCAACGATCTTTTGGCGCTCTTTTTCAAGATTGCACATCGTGATAACCGTGCGCTCCGTGTCTCTGACCGCATCTTGGAGCCCTTCAATATCGCCTTCTACAATAAGATTATGTTTCCTTTTCGACAGATCCAGCAATGCTTGATATGTCTCTTTTTCGCTCTCCAAAACGCTAATAAGAGCGGCCGCGTTTATCATGTTATATCACCTTGTTTTAGCCCATCTTGTCGATAATCGTCCTATAGATGATCTTGTCGGCAATATCTTTGGTTGCGGGCTTGTAAGTACCGGATTCTACCTTTACTTTTAGTTCCTGAACGACTCCTTCACGTGTATCAGGAAGCACATTGTAGAGCTCCTTCGCCTTTGCAACCTCGGCACCGTGTGCTGTAAGGATAACGGAATCACCCTTTGGTGCTACGGCTTCCGGTTTATCACCCTGGGACGTTACCCGCCCTGTTTTTTTACCTTCAACCTTCTGAACGTATGAAAGTAATGCTTTTTTTACTTGATCATTTGATATTTTCACAGTTCTCACCCCACTTGATAAAGGTATCGGCAGGTTCCAAAATTTTCTCTACTATTATGGGAACCTGACACCGCCCCAAATAAGCTGGTGACATGGTAATACAAAAACCCGACTTAATTTTTGCAAATCCAATCCTTGTGTCTAATTCAATACGGCAAACCGGCGATTGCTCGCTCAATCTCAGGCGCTAAGAGCTTTAACCATACTATGGCAGCTTCTTATGTGCCGAGCTCTATGCACCCAATCGCCGTATCGTTTTCCGCAGATTTAGCCTCGTATCTGTATCGCGACTTGCATCATCTGATCGGCATTGCTGAGAGCGCGCGCGTTAATCTGAAAGGCGCGTTGAGCGATAACGAGCTGGGTCATTTCATCGGAGAGATCAACGTTTGATCCCTCTAAAAATCCCTGCTTAATCGTACCGACACCATCACCTGACGGCGTTACTTTGTACATAGTGCCGCTCGCCGACGTCGTCTCGTACATATTCTCGCCCAGGCCGAGCAGCCCGTTTATGTTCGCGGCTTTATAAAGCGAAATACTGCCAATCTGTTGGATAGTATCGCTCCCCGGTACGATGCCTCGCACCATACCGTCAGCGCCTATGGTGATATCACGAGCTCCCGGCGGTATAGTAACCGCAGGGTCGAGTTTGTAGCCTTGTGCGGTTACGAGCTCGCCCTGTGCGTTAACCTTGAAACTGCCGTCTCGGGTATACGCGGGCGTGCCGTCGGCTAGAAGCACCTTAAAAAACCCCTCGCCGTCTATGGCGAGGTCGAGGGAACTGTCGGTCTGCTCTAGCCTGCCCTGGTCGTACATCCGCTGAGCTCCCGCGGCACGAACGCCGGTGCCGATCGATATACCGGTCTGCGGATGACTGTCGGGCACGAAAACCCCGAGCTCGTTTGCCCGCTGGTAGAACAGATCTTTAAATTGCACGACGCCTTTTTTATAGCCGGTCGTACTCACGTTGGCTATATTGTTGCCGATGGCATCAACGGCAGCCTGACCCGATGTGAGCGCCGATGCAGACGTCCAAAGTGCACGAATCATTGCTCCTCCTTTTCCGCGCTATGTTAAATAAGCGATGAAAAGTGGGTATATGCGTGATCTCGCGTAAGTTGATGATGGGTGGTGGGGTGTTCCCGCTTCAATCATTCGGCGGGAGCTTAAGACCTCCGTTTCCGGTCCAGTCTTATTTATCCATCAACTTACGAAATCCTTCCTACTTCATTTACCGCTTTACCCAATATCTCATCTTGCGTTTTTAAGACGCGCTGGTTTGCCTCATAGGCGCCGAGCGTCGTCGTCATGTCGACCAGCTCGCTGGTTGTATCGACGTTTGATCCTTCAAGAAACCCTTGCCTAACCGTGAAGCTTGTTGCGGTTTGGCCGGTCGCATGCGCTACAAATGTATTGCTACCCTGTTTCGCTAAATCGCCTGTAGCAAAACGACGGACCTTTAAGGTATCGACATAAGTGCCGTTGATCTCTACTCTGCCAGCTACATCAATTGCAACCTTCCCGTTGCCCACGTTGATCGGGCCTTTTTCGCCGAGAACTAAATAGCCGTCCTGGCTTACCAGCCTACCGAGACTATCCTTTGAGAAACTACCGTTTCTTGTGTATACCTCGCCCTGCGGCGACCGTACAGCAAAGAATCCCTCTCCGGAAAGAGCCAGATCGAATGTGCCGCCCGTCTCCCTAATTACGCCGTTGCTGTTGATAAAGCCGGTCTCGCCTATCCCGACACCCGGGCTTATGTATCCGACCGGACGTTCAGTGCGGCGCGATGCACTGTAGCTTTCCGATGCCGACACAAGCTGCTCGGGGAACGACGTGATAGAGATATAATCCTTTTTGAAACCCGGGGTGTTGGCGTTTGCCAGGTTGTTTGCTATAACATCCTGCTTATTTGTTAACGATAGCATCCCGAGCGCCGAAGTATATAGGCCTCGTATCATAAATCGCTTGCACCTCCTTCCGCCAAGCGTTTAGCGTACACACGACTATACTATATCGCGGATCTTCTAGCTGAAGCAACCCCAATATCGCTTTGCACCATATGCTCTTTGAGGGCAATACTCATCTCGATATCGCCGAGTTCGCTCATCAAAACGATATAAAGGCGGTGGATATCCATAGTCGATATCATGACGTTATTGCCGACAATAAGCGTTGGCGGTGTGATCGCAAGATTCTTATATGATTCGCTGAACTTCACCGTTGCCAGACCTGTGATCATATTGCCGAGTTCGCTGATCGCGCTTTGCGCCAGCTCATCCATCAGTGCTACCGGTTGACCGATCATTTTAGAAGCGACTTTTTTAGCTGTCTTTGACGACATCCCGTAGATTACCTGGCCGTGAATCTGGCCTGTAATACCAATCAGCACACTTACTTCCTGTGATGTAATCGAAGACTTCTGGACCGAAAGCGGCCCTTTTTCTAAATCTAGATCGGTCTCCGTCACGAAGACCTCCATCGCGGCCTCGAGAAACGGATTTACAAATTCGACTTTTAGCATTTGTTAACGTCCCTTCTCTTTTGTTTCTACTTCTCGGCTCTACCCTGCTCGCTTTTAAGCTAAAATCTTCTCAATCTCTTCGGATATGTTATACGCCGAGAAGATAAGGTTATCTATCTCAGGTTCTTCAAGGTTGAGTACATCAAGGGCTTCTTTCTTGAGCGGGTAAAGCATTCCATCGCTACCTACGCCAAGCCCTAGACTTAAACATATAAAATCGGCAACGTGAACGATTGCCGTAAGCTCCGGGTCCTTCTTCGCGCGATCCGGTCGATGGTGCTGGTAAATCGCCTCGACGATCTTTTCGTCGAAGTTCCACTTTTCGGCTACTTTGGAGCCGATGTCCTGGTGATCGAACCCTAGAATCCTGCGCTCGGCCTCCGCAAACGAGAGACCTTGTTGCGCCGCAAGCTCAACTATATTATCGATTTCCTTGCGAACATATTGATTGAGGATAATCTTGCCGACATCATGTAAAAGACCGGCGACAAACGCCTGCTCAACTTGTGGATAACGTACCTGGTTGGCGATCAGGCGCGCCGCAAGCGCGCATCCAACCGAATGCTTCCAAAGATCGCCCTTCTCAAGGCCGTATCCTTTAACCTCTTGGTCGTAAAACTTTTGCAGGGTAAGTGCAAGAACCACGCTTTTGAGCGTTTCGTAGCCAAGAATTACGATAGCTTCACTAACCGTTGTGATCTTACGGGTAAAACCGTAATATGCCGAGTTTGCCATGCGCAAGACTCGGGCGGTAAAAGCGGCATCATAAGAGATGACCCGGCTGATATCAACAGCTGATGATTTTGGGTCGTTAGTGAGCTTCAGCGCCCGATTCGCAATGGCCGAAAAAGGCGGAAGGTCGCGTACCTCTCGTAATATTTTGCTTTGGACATCCTGTCCCATGGTTACCCCTGCCTAACCTACGTGCTTTGAGGAAGACCTGAAAAATCCCCCATTAATAAATTAGCTAAGTCGTTGCTGCTTACAGCTTGGCGGATACTCAGCGAGACGCAGTCCGCCAGGTGCACGAGAGCCGTTAGATCTGGATCGATTTCAGCCTTCTCAGGCTGGTGATGATATCTGATGGCTTCAATTATTTTCTCATCGAAAGCCCAATGCTTGGCTAAAAGCGCACCGGCTTCAGCATGATCGATCCCAAGAATTTTCCGTTCTGCGTGTACGATAGTTTCATCCTCTTGACTTATTGTATCGACAACATTCCCGCTTTCTTCAGCTAAAAACTCGTTCAAAATTACTTTACCGATGTCGTGCATCATGCCTGCGACAAATGCGGTTTCGAGGTCTGCATAACCGACTTTTGAAGCGATCATCCAGGTAGATATGCCACAGTTCATCACGTGCTCCCACAACTCGTTCTCGGCAAACCCGTATGCGGGAAGTTCTTTGCCGATAAAGTCCTGAAGCGAGAAACCGAGCATCATACTGCGAATAACGTTGCCCGACTCTATCGCATCAGACTCAAAGGAGCCCGCCCGGTTCCCGGAAAACCCGTATGATGTCAGATTGGTCATCTGCAAAATCTGACGGGCCAGCCCCGGATGATGAAAGCCCCGTTCGTCGAGACTTCCGTCGAGACTGCGGTCACGCTCCGCCGAGAGCGCTCGGTCGGCTACCTGCGAGAAAAGAGGCATGGCATTAATCTTGTCGTGAATTTCCTTAACTCGCTTGCTTGACATTGAGCCCTCCAAACGATGGATTCTTCGCATAGAAGAATGGTATGGTTGCACGGAACCCGAGGTCACGCGCATTAAGAATGCTTTCAGCCCCACCTACGAACAGAACACCGTGTTCATTAAGCGATGACCAGAACCCGTGATAAATTCTATCTTTGGCATCGTTGGTAAAGTAGATGACAACGTTTCTACACAAGATGAGATCGAAGTTCGAATCGTATTGGTCTTTGAGCAGATCGAGCTTCTTAAAGGTTACACGGCGCTTGATCTCGTCGCTGATAATGACTTCATCTCCGTGCATCGTAAAGAACTTCTCGCGCAGATGTTTCGGCACATTTCGCACATCCCGCTCGAGATAGTGCCCCCGTGCCGCCGCCTCCAAAATCCGGTCATCGATATCACTGGCGATAATCGTGTGTTTTGCGCCCGGCGCAAGCTCCTCGAGAATAAGCGCGAGCGTGTACGGCTCTGAGCCATTCGAGCACCCGGCACTCCAGACCTTAAGCTGGCGATTATGCTTGAGAAACTCCGGAAATATCCTATCCTGCAACTCTTTGAACTTTGCCGGGTCGCGATAAAACTCTGATACGTTTATCGTGACCCAATCGACGAACTTTGCCAGCAGTTCTTTATCTGCCGCTAGCATGTCAGCGTAAGCTCTATAGTCACTGACGTTGGATTGATTCATGATAAACGCAAGCCGGCGCTGGATTTGCCACGGCTTGTAATTAGCAAGATTAATGTTGCTGAGACGCAGCACTGTTTCGACAAAATATCTATATTCTGGTGTATCAATATATGCTGGACTTGCCATTTCTCTACTCCTCAAGAAACTTAACTATTTCGGCGGCAACGCGCTCGACGGGAACCACGCGATCTGCATCCCCATTTTCAACGACTGCTTTTGGCATACCGTACACGACACATGTTGATGAATCTTCGGCGATCGTGCATCCGCCTTTTTTCTTAATCGTCGACATACCACTCGCGCCGTCATGGCCCATGCCCGTTAAGATGACACCGATTGAATTTGCACCATATACTTCGGCACCGGAGTTCATCATGACATCAACCGATGGCTTTACCGCATTGACCGCCGGGCCGTGGTTGAACTTGGTGATGCCTCCTTTTTCAATAAGCAAGTGCATGCCGCCTGGGGCGATCAATGCTACACCGGGTTCAAGCCGGTCATCATTTTCGGCCTGCCGAACACGAATGTTCGATTCTGCGTCAAGACGCTTGGCGATAGACCCAATAAACGGACCCGGGGGCATGTGTTGAACGACAACTATGGGCACCGGAAAGTTCTTTGGTAGTCGTGGCAGAACCTCGACAAGCGCCCGTGGCCCACCGGTGGAAGAGCCGATCATCACCAGCTTGTTATGCCCTTTATGCGAGGTAAACGATGGTTCGGTAGCTACCGCTCGTTCGGCAGGTGTGCTAAATCGACCTTTTGGACGCGCCCTCGCTGTGTTTTTAACTTTGGTGATAAGTTCTTGCTGGATTTCGGCCAGCCGCATGTGTGTGAGCTCAGTCGGCTTATGCACGAAGTCAATCGCTCCCTTTAAGAGTGCGATTGCAGCTGCTTCCGACCCTTCTTCGGTCAAAGTGCTTACCATCAATACAGGAGTCGGATGGTCTTTCATTATATGGTCGAGTGCCGTTAAACCATCCATTTTCGGCATTTCGACGTCGAGCGTGATGACGTCCGGCTTGTGCATTGCTGCCTTTTCGATAGCCTCGATACCGTTCTGCGCACCATCGACCACCTCTATCTCGGGATCGCTGGATAGTATGTCGATAAGGCGCTTCCTGATAAAAAACGAATCATCTACGACGAGGACCCTGATACGTGCCACAGTGATACCCCCGTACTGTTAACCGATTTGTTTATTGACTGCTTCAAGAACGCGATCTGGCTGGAACGGCTTTAATACGTAATCTTTAGCCCCTGATTTGATTGCCTGG
Source organism: Candidatus Aquicultor sp. (assembly GCA_036504445.1). Classification (NCBI taxonomy): domain Bacteria; kingdom Bacillati; phylum Actinomycetota; class Candidatus Aquicultoria; order Candidatus Aquicultorales; family Candidatus Aquicultoraceae; genus Candidatus Aquicultor; species Candidatus Aquicultor sp. The sequence continues at coordinate 85,739 of DASXVE010000020.1, read as the reverse complement.
ATAACCATGTTCTGCTGGCCCATGGCACTGCAAACGATAATCTTTGCAGCATCGTCGAATTTTTTAATCTCCGTGATAGCAGCAATACCATCCATAACCGGCATTGTGATGTCCATGATGACTAGATCCGGCTTATGCTGTTGATACTTAATAACAGCTTCTTCACCATTTCCTGCTTCGTCGACAACGGTAAACCCATTATCAGATAACAGTTTGATGATCTTCATCCTCATGAAAGCAGCATCGTCGACGACTAAGACGCTCTTTCCCATCCTACTTCCTCCTATATTACAGTCGTGTTGCGGCCTATTGCTTTTACGAGAAGTTCGCCATCAGCCACTGATAGTTCAACAGTTCTACCGTAATCTTTACCTGTATCGGCAGCGACCAGTTTTAACTTAAGCGTCGTGAGCACCGTTGTCACTGCCTTAACATTGCGCTCGCCGATTTCTAGCAGACTATTGCCGCCCGGCATTTGAAACATCCTGGCGCCGCCCGCAATTTTCACAGTCATATGTCGAGGGCTCGCACCCTGTTTAATCATCTCATCGTATAGTCTCGGCACACCGGTATCGGCGAATCGCGCCAGGAGCGTGGTCTCTTTGCCATTGTCCTCAGGCAACATGATATGCGCCATTCCAGCTATCTTCGCAGTAGCATCGTAGAGGCAGACGGCGACGCATGAACCCAAACCACGCGTAATGATAACTGCGCGCTGTTCCTTGGATACCTTTAGCTCACCGATTCCCACCGTAAATGTTTCTGGCACCGCTTTACCTCTTTTCGATCGCATGAAGAAGCTTTTTGAGTGAATCTTCGTCGGTGAACAACATTAAGTATCCGTCGATCTTACGTGCTGCGCCGGATATCTCGGTCTCGATGAAAAGAACTTCTTCTGGAGCTCGTGCCAGCATTAACATGGCTGTGCTAATAATCGCACCGATCATGTCCTGGGTCAGCATCGGGGACGATGGACGCAGGTCCATCCCGGTATAGTCGGACAGTGTGCTTAAGAAATAAGCACTTACGAGATTGCCGACCTCGCCGAGTACGGAGATCGCCATTTCATCAAGCTCTTTCTGGCTGTTCGCCTCCGCCTGCATAACAAGGTCTACAAGCTTGAACGCGCTCTTGCCCGGGAACACTAAGAGCATGTTGCCCTTGATGTCGCCGTCAAAAATCAGGCATACGCTAATGGCTATGGTTTCATACCCTCCCGCCATATCAATAATCGAATCAAGCGACCCCACGCCAAGCTTCGGCGCTTTTAAGAATATAGACTTTTCAGTCATCTCAGATAGTGCGACTGCCGAACTATCAGTGCTAAGCTTAAGGATACGCTCCAACATATTATGCTGTTTTTCGGTCAGTCCTGCAGCTAGCTTTGTCACTGTAATCTCCCCTCTTTTGATGTCGCCGCACCTGCAAAGCTTGCGCATGCGGTGCATCCTTATTGATTACGCAATCTTTTTGCGTTTTGATTTCTTGCCAAAATCAACCGTCTGGGTGGATATAGTACGCTGGGTATCAACCTTAGATATAAGGCTAACCGGATCGATAACCAGTGCGACTCTTCCATCGCCGAGGATCGTTGCGCCGGAGATTCCATCGATGCCGCCGAGGTAGTCACCGAGCGCTTTAATCATGATTTCCATTTTGCTAACCAAGCTGTCGACGACGATGCCGACTTTGTTGTCGCCGTAACCGACTACGACTACGTGTAAATCGTCGCAGTTGCGACCGCAACCGCTATTGCCGAAGAGTTCATTCAACCGTAATAGCGGTAGAACGCTTCCGCGAAGCAGAATTGTTTCAAGCCGCTCGACCATCTTGATATCGTCTTTTTCCAGGTGGAGCACTTCTTTTACCATGCTCAGCGGAATCGCATAGAGCTTATCCTCGACAACAACCGTCAGCGCATCGACGATTACTAGGGTCAGCGGCAGCTTGATCATAAATTTCGTTCCTTTGCCAAGCTCCGAATCAATCTCTATGCTCGCGTTTATCTTCTTGATGTTGTTGCGAACGACGTCCATGCCGACGCCTCGCCCGGAAATCTCGGAAACCTTGTCAGCAGTACTGAAACCCGACAAGAAGATAAGCTCATAGGCATCGCGGTCGCTCATTCGTTCCGCGGCCTCAGGTGTAATAAAGCCTTTCTTTATGGCTTTTTCTTTAAGCTTTTGCGCATCCATGCCCTTGCCGTCATCGGATATCTCTACCACGATGTGGTTTTCCTCATGGCGTGCGCCGAGGTATACATTGCCCTCAGAGGGTTTTTTCGCTTTCTTGCGCTCTTCAGGCGTCTCGACACCGTGATCGATCGCATTTCTAATTAGGTGAATGAGCGGATCGCCGATCTCCTCAAGAACCGACCGGTCGATTTCCGTCTCTTGGCCTTCGAGGACAAAATTAACTTCTTTGCCGACGTTGCGAGCGAGGTCGCGAACCAATCGCGGGAACTTATTGAACACTTGCTCGATCGGGAGCATGCGCGCCCGCATAACTTCTTCTTGAAGCTCGTTAGTTATCTGGCCGATTTGGGCGGTCACTTCATTGAGGATGCCGCTGATATCGCCAAGGTGATAATTATCGGCAAGTTCAGAGCCGATAGAGAGCAGCCGTGTCTTGCCGATGACCAGCTCGCCTACCAGGTTCATCAAGTGGTCGAGCCGCTCGACATCAACACGTACCGTTTTAATGGGAGCCGCTTTGATCTGGGTGGTCTCCTGTTGGCTTTTACCTCTGGCCTCCGGGCCTCGGTCTAAAATGCGTTCGTCGGCAACAGTGGCGGTGCTTTGCGTTTCGGCCGCCGCATCGGTTTCGGAAGTCTTCTTGCCTTTTGTTTTTGATTTGGCCGGTTTCGCTTGTTCCTTCGGGGCTTCGGCTTCGTCCTGAAATGCATCGATCGTAAAGCTGGAAAGCTCGGAAATCGATTTAACTATGCTTTCGATCCGGCTTTGGTCCTCATCGGTTATAAGGATGAGCTCAAGGTCGGTGCCGCACTCGGCGTTTTCGATCGCTTCCATAGATGGGTTGCTCTTCATTATCTGACCGAGCGGCTGCAGCTCTTCCACGACTTGGTAAAGCCGCACAGATGGCATGGGTGAGTTTTCGCTAATCTTAATAACCATACGGTAGGCACTTGACCCACCGATTTCAGCCAAACTTATCGCCTGGATATCTTCATCATCAAGCGTCATTTCAGTGGGGGCGTCATCCTTTGCTTGGATCACCGTGCCTTCTGCGAAGGACAGTAATTTGCTGCTGAGCGGCGCTATATCTATGCCGCTCGATTTTAGCGTGTAGCATTCGTCTTTGAGTACTTTTAGGGCATCAAGGCAATCAAGAAGAATATCTATAAGTTCAGCAGTAACAGAAAGTTCGCCTTTACGAACCTTATCAAACAAGGTTTCCCAGGCATGCATAAGCTGTGCCATGCGCTCATGGCCCAGCATACCTGCTGAGCCCTTGATTGTGTGTGCAGCCCGGAATATCTCTTGGATAAGCTCCGGATCCTCTCCCTCTTTTTCGAGGCGAAGGATGTTTTCGTCTGTTTGTTGTATAAGTTCTTCTGCTTCTTGCACGAATACTTTTAAATCTTCTGGCGAAGCGTCAAATACTAGATCCATCCCTATCTCCTACAATTCTTGATTGCTGCCACTTCTGCTTCTCAAAGGTGCCTTAAAAACACCGCTCTATCTTGCTACATGTGCTTGCAGCGATCACCTAGGCCACTGCTGATAACCCGGCGAAATCGCCGATCGCCTTTGCGCCCATCTCGGCAAGAAGCTTATCCAGGTCAAGCAGGATAATGAGGCGCTCTTCAAGCTTGCCGATTCCCTTAAGATATTGTGAGCCGACGCTCTCCACAATTGAGGAAGGCGGCTCGATTGAATCGATTGAGAGCCTTAAGACTTCCGACACCGCGTCGACGATCATGCCGACGGTATTGCCGAGGACGTTGACAACAACGATACGCGTTGCTTTTGTTTCCTCGCTCGATGAGAAGCCGAAGCGCTCGATTAGATCGACAACCGGGATAACTTTACCGCGAAGGTTAATAACGCCCTTCACGTGCATCGGCGCTTTAGGAACCTCGGTTATCGGTTGCAATCTGATAATCTCTTGAACGAGAGATATGTCGATGCCAAACGACTCATCCCCTACTTCAAAGACCACTAGCTGGTCTTGCTCAAATGCCTGTTCCTGACTCATATTCAGTCCTCCTACTTGGCTAACTGGTATTCTTCTACAAGTTTGTATAACATCTCAGCCATGTGCGAGAGCTCGCTAACCGAAGCTGCGATCTCCTCAACTGACGCTGATTGTTGTTCTGACGAAGCCGATATCTGCATTGCCTCGTCAGCTGAGTGACTTGAGGACTCGGATATCGCCTGGACGACACGCACGATTTGCTCTGATGATGCGGCAACCTCTTCGGTAATCGCCGTATTCTCTTGGGTGATTGAAGCGATCTGATCCATCGCAGCCGCAACTGTTTCAGATGAAGTCGATATTTGCTCGGCTGCTTCCGATACCTCGGCAATCTCGTTTACAACCCGGTTTACCGATACTATAAGTTCCTTGATGGCGGAGCCGGCATGCTGTGCAAGTTCACTACCTGACTCAACTTCCTGGGTGCCTTTTTCCATAGCAGCGACCGCTTCTATTGTCTCGTTGCGTATGCCGTTAATGAGCTCTGCAATTTCACCGGTCGCCCGGGCGCTTCGCTCAGCGAGTTTTCCAACCTCATCGGCTACAACGGCAAATCCCTTGCCGTGCTCGCCTGCACGCGCCGCTTCTATCGCCGCGTTTAGTGCTAGCAAGTTGGTCTGCTCTGCTATATCATCGATAACTTCGACAATCTCGCCGATTTGCTTTGATTTCTCACCGAGCGCCTGGATCTTTTTCGCGGATTCCATAACGGTTTCGCGGATCCTGTCCATGCCGGAGATAGACTCATCAACTGCCTCTTGCCCGCGAACCCCCGTCTTAGAACTCTCGGTGACAACGCTCATAACCGTGCGAGCGTTTTCTGCAACCTTATTGATAGCCTGGGCAAGGCCGCTCATGCCGCCTGTTGTTTCGGCGACCTGGCGGGTTTGCTCGCTTGCGCCTTTTGATACTTGTTCAATCGCTGTGGCGACTTGGTCGATTAGGCTATGCGCTTCTGCGGTCGAATCGCTCTGCCGGCTTGCCTCATGAGCGATCTCTGAGATTGAACCGGCGATGAGCATTGTGGTCTCGTTGACAGCATCCGAATTATCAGCCAGCTGCTTGGTCGCAGATGCGAGCTCTTTTGCCGCATCTGAAATCTGCTCGAACATCGTGCGCTGTTTGCTCACCAGAAGACCGTTAAACGTCGAGTAGTTGAGCCCGACAACAAGAAAGACGAAGATTCCGCCAAACAGAAACACGAAACTAACGAGGAGGTTAGGATCGATGAGTTGGACGTTTTTATACAGAATCATCCCGTACACGACATACGCGCCGAGAAACATAAGCATAAAGGCAAAAAGTCCAAGCCATTTAAGACCGTATTCTGTTTTCCTGACGATTGCCAGGAGCCTTCGACAATTGATTACAGCTGCAAGCATTATCAGGGCGCCTAGCATAATTACGACTATTGCCACGAGTACTTCTCCTTGTTCAATCAGCTACGTTTCCGGTTAGAGGTCTCTTCTCTGTATCGTCTTAAACCAGTGTTCCTTTAGCCTTCGGCGAGCGATTATGCGACCGCCGCCAGCTGGATTGCCTCCGGTACTACCTTCTCTAGGTCGAGTAGAAGAACGAGCTTCTCTTCGAGTTTTCCGATGCCGCGCAGGTAGCGCTCATAGGATTCAATGATCGATGAAGGCGTCTCGATTTTATCGGATTCAATTCGAAGGACCTCATTGACCGCATCCACAATCATGCCGACTGTGGTGCCGTCGATATCCACTACAACAATGCGGCTGGCTTTGGTGTCTTCGTGCTGAATGAAACCGAACTTATCGCGCAGGTCGATAATCGGGATAACGCGGCCTCTTAGGTTAATAACGCCTTTGACATGCATCGGGGCTTGCGGAATATCGGTAATCTGTTGAAGCCGTATAATTTCCTGTACGGCGATAATATCTATGCCAAATGATTCCTGTGCTACCTCAAAAACTACGAGTTGTTCTTGGTTGCTTGCTGTTTCCACTGACATTTCGCTCCTCCTCATCTACGTCCGGCATATATCCGGTGCAATTCCTCATGAGTTCTACATCGGCGAAATTAGACAACGGTTTAGGGTTAAAACCACAAAGACACGAGGAGTGTTTTGCGGATATTTTTAAGTGCCGGGCGCTTGGCTGCGAAGCCCATGGCGCTTGCATCAGCAAGCCAACTCTGGGATAGTAATAGAAGCAGGGATGCCTGCCAACCAGCAGGTAGCTCAGTACCGGTTCATCGCAGCAACACAATTACTCGACAGGATGAAAATGAATGTAAAAACGCACCGGAACCGTATCCTTAGCAATACCACATACACAATACATCATGCAACGGCTTATAATAGGGTCCGCAAACCCGCCCAACCGATACTTACTATTATATGCATGCTATTGGTCGCCCTATCAACGGTATTCAGCTGTATTGGATTTGCCACCGCCCAACCGAAAGACAATTCAGATTCAGAAAACTCAGTGTATACTGCCGTTGGCGCCGCTAATGAATCGGCGAGTGCTTCATCGGCGGCATCCAGTAAAGCGAAAAAGAATAGTGCGACCCAATCATCGAACAGCGAATCGCAAACTGAACTTAACTTGCAGGATTATCAAGATCCCGGGCAACCACAGAAGCAGCAAAGCGTACTCTCCGGTATCATTGGGACCATCTGGAACGTTATTAAGTATGCTTTCTACCTGGGGCTTGTGCTAGCAGTCGGCTTCCTGGCAATTTACGGTGTGAAGTTCTTTACGACAAAATACAACACGCTAACCGGCGGCGGCCAGGAACTAGTGAATGTTGTTGAGGTGCGCTATATCGCTCCCGGCAAGGCCATCTGCTTGGTTGAAATTGCCGGCAAGGTGGTCGTTCTTGGTGTGGCCGGTAACAATATTAATCATTTAAGCGATATCGATGAGCCGGAACAAGTAGAGTTCATCAAACATAAAGCGGCGCAAAAGCCGGAACCCCTCCAACCGTTCCAGAGCGCGCTCGAAAAAGTTACCAATCGTTTCGTGTATGCACCCGCAAAACAATCAAAAAAATCGAAATCGGCTCGACCGGCGCGCACCAACCGGGAACCTTCTCAACGAACTCCTCAGCGCGGCCAAAATAATACTAATAATTGGGCCGATGATCTGCATTCAACCGGTGACAATATACGGAAACTCCTCGATGATATCAAAGAGCAAGAGAAGCGTGCACGGGGCACAGACCAGCCTCCGAAGCCCGGTAGAGGTGACGAGCGTAGATGATGAAGGTACTCCGTGGGCGCAAGAGAGCATTGTTGCTAAGTGCGCTCGCTATCACCATTTTATGTATCTTTATGACGAGTAGCGTCGCCGCTGAGACGGCCTCCAGCTCGAGCGCTATTCCGCTGCCCAAGCTATCACTTGGTATCGATCAGGCGCAAGGGTCTGGCGATGTTTCGACCAGCGTACAGTTGCTCATGCTTCTTACGGTACTGTCGTTGGCTCCGTCGCTTTTGATCATGGTAACATCGTTTACTCGAATCGTTATCGTACTGGCGTTTATTCGAAATGCGCTCGGTACACAGCAGATTCCCCCGACACAAGTGCTCGTCGGCCTTGCGCTCTTCTTAACATTTTTCGTCATGGCCCCGGTATTCGGGCAAGTCAACGATAATGCTATCAAGCCGTACACGGCAAAGAAAATCACCTACAACCAAGCATATACACGAGCGATCGAGCCGGTACGTCATTTTATGTTTAAGCAGACGCGGGAAAAAGACCTGGCGCTTTTTGTGTACCTCGCCAAGATCAAACGGCCGAAAACACAAGCTGATGTACCGACCTTCGTTCTTATCCCTTCGTTTATTATCAGCGAACTGAGAGCCGCCTTTATTATCGGCTTTTTGATATTTATACCGTTTCTCATTATCGATATGGTGGTCGCCAGCGTGCTGATGTCGATGGGCATGATGATGGTGCCGCCGGTTATGATATCGCTGCCGCTTAAAATATTGTTGTTCGTATTAGTCGATGGCTGGCATCTCGTAACACGAGCCCTGGTTATGGGCTTCAACTAGGCCAAGGAGTGAGAGCTAATGACCGATTCTCTAGCGATGGAGCTTGCTAAGAACGCGCTGGTTATTACACTTGAGATTTCACTGCCAATTCTATTATTCAGCCTGGTTGCCGGTCTGGTTATTAGTATTCTGCAAGCGGTAACGCAGATACAGGAATTTACGCTGACGTTTATTCCTAAGATTCTTGCAACCATGCTTGCCCTCGCGTTGTTCGGGCCGTGGATGCTGCATCTCATTATCGATTTTACGAGCAAACTGCTGATCAACTTACCGAACTATTTAAAATAGCAAAGGAGCGTGGGTGTGGACTTATTGCAGGCAGATCCCAAGCAACTCCTTACCTTTCTACTGGTCTTGACCCGCGTATCCGGCGTCTTTTTCCTAGCTCCGGTTTTAGGCAGCCGCAGCGTGCCCGCACAAATTAAAGTCGCCCTTTCGCTAATGACGGCGATCGTACTCTTCTCCTTTGTCCCTGCCGCACAGATCAGCCCGACGATAAATATGCTCGATTACGCGCTCCTGGTAGCTAAAGAGTTTTCAGTCGGCGCGCTTATTGGGTTTACGGCAACAATCATTTTTCAGGGATTTCTTGTTGCCGGACAGATTATCGATTTTCAGATGGGCTTTGGTATGGTCAACGTCATCGACCCGTTAAGCAACATCTCGATTTCACTGATGGGCCAGTTTAAAAACCTGCTTGCCGTACTCGTGTTTCTTGCAATTAACGGTCATCACTACTTGTTAACGGCGCTGTCAAAGAGTTTTGATATCGTGCCGCTTACTACATTTACCATGACATCGGCGGTCTCCGGTCACTTCCTGAATACAATCGTCGATATGTTCGTAATCGGCTTAAAAATCGGCGGCCCGGCTATCGGTGTGTTGTTTATCACTGATCTTGCCCTCGGTATTGTCGCGCGAACCGTACCGCAGATGAATGTTTTTGTCGTCGGCATGCCGCTTAAGATCCTCATCGGATTCGTCACTCTTATCGCCATGCTCTCGTTCTTCTTTGCATACGTGCTGAGAGTATTCGACCAAATGCCGGCCCAACTTCTCGGCGCCATAAAGTAGGGGTGAAAAGATGCCGCCATCCGATGGACGCACCGAAAAAGCCACACCGAAACGACGACAAGAGGCCCGGAGACGGGGCCAGGTAGCTAAGAGCATGGAGCTTAACTCCGCGCTCATAATTTTGGCAATTTTTGTCGCGATGCGAACATTCGGTGGGGGCATCTTTACCGATCTCACCAATGTTATGACCTATTACCTGCAAAGCCCTGCTAAGACTGAGCTTAACGAGACGGTCGTAACGACCATGTTTCTCAATCTCGCGCTTCTGTTTCTAAAGATGATTCTGCCGATCGCCCTTGTCGCCCTTGCAGTGGGTGTTACCGCAAGCCTCGCACAGGTCGGGTTCCTCTTCTCGGCAAAACCGCTTGTGCCTGATGCAAAAAAAATCAACCCGCTCTCCGGCGCCGCCCGGCTCTTTTCAAGCCGCGCTGCAGTCGAGCTCTTGAAGGCCTTGATTAAGATAGGCATGGTTAGCTACCTCACGTATACAATCATCAGTAACCGCTACGACGAAATCATTCACACTATCGATATGGATATCAACCAATCGATGAGCACGCTCGGGTCGATCGCCTATGAGATCGGCATAAAAACGAGCATCGTCTTACTGATTATTGCGGTACTCGATTATGCATGGCAGCGTTACACACACGAGAAAAGCCTGCGCATGACCAAGCAAGAGATTAAAGAAGAATACAAGCAATCCGAGGGCGATCCGCACGTCAAAGCGCGAATCCGGCAAAAACAGCGCGAGCTTGCGCAGGGCAGGATGATGCAGATGGTTCCGAACGCCGATGTCGTCATCACCAACCCGACGCACCTAGCTATCGCCCTACAATACGATCCCGAGACTATGGGGGCGCCAAAAGTTGTCGCCAAGGGGCAACGCCTCATCGCAGAGAAGATAAGGGAGCTCGCCAAGGAACATAATATCCCGATCATCGAGGACAAACCGCTTGCCCGTGCGCTGTATAAAGCGGTCGACATTGATGAAGAGGTGCCATATGATCTCTACAAGGCCGTCGCTGAAATCCTCGCCTATGTCTATCAGATCAGCAAGAGAGGGCCCTTGGCTCGGGCTGGTCGCCCGAACAATCCGTCCATGGGCTGAGATGGATATTTAACCGCAAATGATATAGAATAAACGGATAGTCGGAGTAGTATCCAAACGCTTATATCCTGGAATATATATGGCAACTAACGAAGCAGCAAACGCATCATTTATGTCACAACTGAGCCGGTACAACGACGCGATGCTCGCCCTGATTATTGGGCTGGTTGTGGTGCTTCTTATCGTTCAGATTCCCGGTCCTATCCTCGACTCGCTGCTTGTTTTTAACTTTATCCTAGCGATAATAGTGCTCTTGGTAACCATGTATAACCACGAGCCGATCCAGTTCTCGATGTTCCCTACCCTGCTGCTCATTATGACGCTCTTACGGGCAGGTCTTTATATATCTACAACTAGAGCGATTCTCTCCATCGGAAACGCCGGTAGCGTGGTTAGCGCCTTCGGCTCGATTATGATCGGGGATAATTTCGTCGTCGGTATTATTATCTTTATTATACTTTCAGTCATACAGTTCATCGTTATCACTTCCGGTACAACGCGTATCTCGGAAGTCACCGCTCGTTTTACTTTGGATGCGATGCCGGGTAAGCAGATGGCGATTGATTCCGACCTAAACGCCGGTCTCATAACCGAAGAGCAGGCGCGCGAGCGCCGCAAGAAAGTCCAAAAAGAAGCCGATTTCTACGGCGCTATGGACGGTGCGTCGAAGTACGTCAAGGGCGATGCGATTGCGAGTATTATCATTGCGATCGTCAACTTGGTCGGCGGTTTTATCGTCGGTGCGACGCAGCAGGGGCTCGACCTTATGACATCACTGCAAACGTTCGGCCAAATCGCCATCGGTGCCGGCCTTGTTATACAGGTTCCGACAATTCTTATGTCGACGGCATCAGGCGTTATCGTCACGCGAGTCGCCTCAGATACGAACATGGGCGAGGATATCTCCAAGCAGCTTCTGAACCAGCCCCGTGCGCTCGCAATCGCGGGGATTCTCGTTACGCTGTTCGGTTTTGTCCCCGGGATGCCAAAATTTCCGTTTTTAGCTATGGGAGCCCTTGCGGGAGTTGCCGCGTACTACATCGGGCAAGCGGCGAAAAAGACGGCTGCGTTGGAAGCGCTGGCTCCGGTTGAAGAAAAGGCGGCCGCCCCCGAGAACCTTGTCGACATGCTGCAGGTCGATCCGATGGAACTTGAAATTGGTTACGGCCTCATCCCGCTTGTCGATCCCGACCAGGGCGGCGAGATACTCGACCGCATAACGCTCATGCGCCGCCAGATCGCGATGGAGTTGGGCTACGTTGTGCCGCCGATTCGTATCCGTGATAACATTCAGCTGCCATCTAGCGAATACCGGGTCAAGATTAAAGGTGTCGATATCGCCAAGTCAGAGATCCACCTGGCGCAAATCCTTGCCATCGATGCCGGGCTAACCACCGACACGATACCCGGCTCCGCAACGCGAGAGCCGGCGTTCGGGCTTCCGGCGGTCTGGGTTTTCCCGGACCAGCGAGAGCAAGCTGAGATTATGGGATATACGGTCGTCGATCCAACATCGGCCTTGATTACACACCTTTCAGAGATAACCAAGAAATATGCGCACGAACTTATCAGCAGGCAAGACGTGCAGCAAGTTCTTGAGAGCGTCAAGCAAAATTACCCGGTCGTTGTGGAGGAACTCGTACCGAGCACGCTCACCGTCGGCGAGCTGCAGCAGGTTCTGCAAAATCTCTTATCCGAGCGTGTCTCGATCAGAGACATGGTTACCATTCTTGAAGCGCTCGGCGACGCAGCACGCTCGACGCGCAATATCGATATCTTAACCGAGCACGCCCGTCAGGCAGTCGGCAGAAATATTTGCAGGCAGCATCAATTTGGTGAAGGTTCACTTTCCGTTATTACCGTCGATCCACTGATCGAGAAAGAGATTGCGGACGCCGTCGAATATACCGAGCAAGGTATTCTTATTTCGCTTGATCCTACAACTACACAGCGTGTTGTTGACGGTGTTTCAAAGGCGCTTGAAGGCGCTCTGTCATTAGGGATAAATCCGATTTTGTTGTGTTCGGCAAATATTCGACGCCCCTTACGAAAAATAGCAGAGAGGAAGCTGCCCGATTTGGCGGTTTTATCTTACAATGAAGTGGCACCCGAATTTGAACTCCAATCTGTTGGGATGGTGAACCTGGCGTGAGAATCAAACGTTATGAAGCCTCAAGCATGGAAGAAGCAATATCAAAGGTAAAATCAGATCTGGGTCCAGAGGCTATTATTTTACACACCCGGAAACTCGATCGCACCTGGCCCGTAAATATGTTTAAACGCGGATCGGTTGAGATAACCGCCGCTCTCGATGTAAATCTAATGGATGCGGCCCGGGAACAGCTTCCTGTTTCCGTCGAGCCGGGCGACGAAGTGCCCGAGATGGTGGGTGAAGCAATCGATGAGCGCTTTGATCAAATACAGAGCGAGATCGAAGAAATAAAATCTATCGTAAAGACAATCGCCAGCCAACTGACCGATCCGCTTTTCCAGGAAGTGCCCGCTTGCTTCCTGGATGTCTACGAAAAGCTGCTGCACGCAAAAGTTGAGGATGAGCTTGCAAAGAAGCTTATGAAAGCCATTCAGAGCCAGCTCACCACATCCGAGCTCGCAACGCCGGAGAAGCTGCGGGAGAAGCTGGTCAGCGAAATCGCACGGCACATCCCCGTTTGCCCTCCCCTTCATCTTGAGAGCGGCAAACGCAAGGTAATAGCGCTTATCGGACCGACCGGTGCCGGCAAAACCACGACGCTTGCAAAACTTGCGGCGCGCTATTGCTTGTACGAAGGTAAAAGCGCCGTGTTTCTAACCGCCGATACATACCGCATTGCCGCGGTAGACCAGCTGAAAACTTACGCGGAAATTATCGGGGCGCCTATTGAAATTGTCTTTAACAACCAGGACGCACGCGAAGCGCTCGCACGCCATGAGGATAAAGACCTTGTGCTGATTGATACCGCCGGGCGAAGCCCGCTTAACGAATCGCAAATGGGCGAGCTTGCCGCCCTTATGAACGTTTGCAATCCAGACGAGATCCACTTGGTTTTGAGTATCACAACTAAGCTTTCCGACCAGGTAAATGCCATTAAGCGGTTCTCGGTCGTACCGATTAGCAAACTTATCTTTACCAAACTTGACGAATCGAATTCACCCGGGACAATGCTTAACATTGTTAGTAAAACGAAGCTCCCGATCTCATATGTCGCAATAGGACAGAACGTACCGGAAGATATAAAAGTTGCCGAACCATATAAGGTTGCAAATCTAATGCTAGGGGTGCCGTTAGATGAATGATCAAGCTAAAAAGCTTCGTGAATTAGCACAACGAATACGAGAAGAACGCGACCGGATTAACTTAATCATTGATCCGATGGCGCGACGGCCTGAGGTCGAGCCAATCGAACTTAACATCCCTGATATAAAAGAGCTGGGCGGCTACCCATCAACCGAGCCGGAACCGCCTGCTGAGAAAATAGTTGGACCCAATCAGCCAATCGAAAACATTGCTGAGACGCAGCCTGCGGTATCGACCGGCGCGACCGAGCCGACCGCTCGCACGCGACCGGAGCTGCAGGTTAACATACAGCGAATCAATACCCCAATTCAACCGGCGAGCCCGGCAGCTGCCATCGCCCCGGCATTTGAGCCGGAAACAGTGCCTGTACCGAAACTGCAACCCGAGCCGGAGCCTGAAAACAGCTTATCCCATACTATGCCAAAGAGCACGTCGAGTACCCTGTCACCCACCGCATACGGGGGCAAAGCGCTGTCACCCACCCGGGTCATTGCGGTTAGCAGCGGCAAAGGCGGCGTGGGAAAATCAAATCTGGTCGCCAACCTCGGCATTGCACTTGCAATGCGCGGCAGGAAAACGCTTATCCTTGACGCTGATTTAGGTCTTGCTAATATAGACGTCATCTTCGGCATAAACCCGAAGTTTAATTTGAAACACCTGGTCGACGGCGAAAAATCGCTGAGTGAGATTGTGATTAACGGACCGCATTCCTTGAAAATCGTGCCCGGCGGCTCAGGTATGCCGGAGCTTGCCGACATGGGTAAAGAGCGGCAACAGAATCTCATCGATAGCTTTGTCGAGCTCGAACGAGACTCCGATATAACGCTGATTGATACCGGCGCCGGCATATCCAACGATGTAATTTCGTTTATCCTTGCGGCACGTGAAGCCATTATTATCACGACACCCGAACCGACCGCAATTACCGATGCATATGGGTTAATAAAAGTCCTAACGCAGCGAGATATGGATGTCGATATAAAACTCGTAGTCAACATGACTTCAACAGAAAAAGAGGGCCGGGATATCGCCGATCGCATCGTTATGGCAGCAAAGCAATTCCTGAACAAGCGGGTCGAGACATTGGGTTACATCGTCTCCGATATCGCTGTAAACTCGGCGGTGCGAAAACAACAACCGTTTATCCTTGAATTCCCCGGCGCACGCGCATCGAAGTGCATTAGACAAATCGCGGCGACGCTGGATCAAACATTACTCAAGGATGCGCAAGCTGGAGGGCATAACGGATTTCGTGGATTCCTCTCAAGATTGTTTGAAAGATAGGTGGCACATCCATGCGAGAATCAAAGGTTTTAAAGCCGGGGCTTTTTGCCATGGTCGAAGTAAAGCCGAATGAGAACTGGCCGTTTGTGATCGGATCGGTCTCCGACAAGGCAGATAGCATAACGTGCGAATTGTTAGTAGACGAACCTCGGCCGATCAATGTTAAAGTCGGAGATGAGCTTACGCTCGTCTGCTCAACCGAAGTAGGCGTCTACCGGTTCCCAACAAAAATAACGGCAATCGAGACAGACCCGATACGACTTACCCTCGCCCCCCAGCGCGATGGTGCAACCCATATACAGCGCCGTGAGTTCTTTAGGCTCTCACGCCCGCTGGTCCGTGCGTCTTACCGACCGCTTCTCGGGCCTGAGGATATTTTCCACAGCGAGCTTAAGGAAGCCCCCGTAAAAGACCTGAGCGGTAACGGCATCTCATTTATTATATCTATCAACGAAGAGCTGGCTGCGGGTATGCCGCTTCGTACCGAGATCGAGCTTGCCGGCGGCCGGATAGTAAACTTGGTTGGCGAGGTTGTCAGGTGTTTAACCAACGAGCCGGTTATGGGCAAAAGCCTGCTGTGCGTACATTTTTCATTAATTGAAGAGTGCGACCGCGACCGCATTATCGGACAACTATTCAGGGAGCAGCTCGACCGGGCAGGAAGAAGGCGCCGGCTCTCCAGGAGAAACTAATGAGACGCGAAACGGTCAATCAAACAACAGTCGCATTTAGCTTTGTTATTAGTGCAATATCTTCTGCGATAGCTATTGGGACCGGCGGGGATATCTTTACTGTCATGATTAATCGTTTCTTGGTAGTCTTTGCGATGAGCGCCGGGCTGATATGGCTTACGCTTACGGCAGTAAATTCGGTCGTTATCGGCGCAGCGCGAGCGCATGTGAACGAGCTCAGAGAAGAACTAGCGCAGGAAGAAGCGCAGAAATTTCTCGCTCGGGCCAAAGAAGAAGCATCTAAGGGATCAAATCTTGATATAACATCGGTAGATGATATATCTCTTGATTTCGGCCAGCAGGATGACACCGATATGCCGGCCGTAAAAGAATTCGAGCCGTTTAGACCTATGCGGCTCGGGTCAGACGAAATGATGCAGTAACAATCATAATAAGAGATGAACCATGGTGACAATGAGAACTGCAGTAACAACACCGAATAAATGGGTACTCTACAAAGTATACAATGATGCGCAAGCACGTGAGAACCTTATACTCGAGAACGTCTCGCTCGTCAAATACGTTGCCGAGCGCGTAAAAGATACTCTTCCCTCGGAAATCGACAAAGAAGACCTCGTAAGTTACGGCATATTCGGCCTTATTGACGCAATCGAAAAATTCGACCATAACCGCGGGCTCAAGTTTGAAACATATGCGATCCCACGGATCAGAGGGGCGATCGTCGACGGGTTGCGTGCGGTAGATACAGCCTCCCGTTCCATGCGCCAGAAAGCCAAGCAACTCGGCAAAGCGTATGTAGCCGTTGAAAAACGTGTCGGTAGAGCGGCAACTGATAATGAAGTGGCCCAAGAGCTCGGCATGAATACTGCGTCGTATAATGCAATGATCTCACAAGTAAGCAGGCTCTCGGTCCTCTACCTCGATGAAATCGTTTCACATGACGGCGAGCCGGGTGCTACGTTGGGAGAACGCGTAGAAGACAAAAATTCATTTAACCCGTCCGATCTCATGGAGATTAACGAAGTCCGAGATTCACTTATCCAGGGCATCGAATCGTTAAGCGAACAAGAACGTCTTGTAATCTCGCTTTACTATTATGAAGACCTCACGCTGAAGGAAACCAGCCAAGTCATGGGCCTTTCTGAATCTCGTATCGCCCAGATACGAGTCAAGGCTGTCCTAAAGCTTCGCGGTAAACTCTCACATCTTTCTATTGATTTCTAAATACAATTTAATAAAATATATAATTCATCCGTAGGTATAAGCCGATACTCTCCATATAGCTATGATTAACTGACACATAGGGGTAACCAAGCGTGCATGGAGAGACAATGCTATCTCAGGCTTTTGATTTCATCAAATCCGGCCAGCTCATCTACATTGAGGATGCGAGAGGCAGTTCGTGGCCATATGGTATAAGCAACGTGTTGAGCCGTGAACTTGTCTTATGCCAGGCCCTGGGCAGAAAATCCACACCCCTATACGCCGATGACGAGAATATCATCACTATCATTATCCCTACTGACAATGGAGCGCACCTCGTTCGCTCTAAGATCGAGGAAAGCGATGATACAAATTCCCGCCTGCTGCTACGTCCACTCAGCCTAGCAAAACACGTCCAACGGCGGCGCTATTTTAGACTTGAGAAACCCGTTATCAGCGCTTACTATCAATTGATAGCACGCGACCAGGACGAACTCGACGCCCTCCCCGTTGAAGCGATGGTGTGGGATCTAAGCGGAAGCGGCATGGGTATGATAGTGCGAAGCCCAAAAACCCCCTATCTTGGTGGAGACCTCAAGCTCATCATACAATTGCCTGAGGAACAAGAGGCAACTGAGATCGTCGGTGAGATCGTACGCGTGATGCCTCGCAGCATTATTAAGAGCGAATATTTGTTGGGCGTGAACTTTACTAAAATAAAAGAACGCGACCGCGACAAAATAGTCAAGTACATAACGCAAGAGCAGCTCACTTTGCTAAAGCCTAAACCGAGTACCCGTACCGCTCAACGATAGTTTTTTTGCTGGATGAGCGGCTACAACCATGGTATAATTTTTTATTGGATCGGATAGTAAACGGGCGCTGGCACTCTGCTCATTAAAGAGATGGTGTAAATGTCAATCCGACCAACAGATCTTCAGATTATTGTTCAAAAAACACAGGAAGTTGAGCGAATAAGCCAAGCTCAGCAGCAGCAACCACGAATCCAGCAAGAACAGGTTGCCGAAAAGCTGCATCAGAAGCACGAGATGGATAAGAAGCAAATTAATACTGCACCACACACCGATGAGGTGCAGATTCATGATAAGGAACGAGACGGCAGACAGTCCCAGGAGCACCACACAAAACATGAGGGGTCTGGTGCTGGTACTGAACACGATAAAGAACATAGCACGCACAGCACTTTAGAACCTGAACACTTCATCGATATTAAGATCTAGTTGAGGAGCCAGCACGTATGGGATTTGAATTCGTCGCAGTATTTTTAACAATCGCAGTATTCGGAATCCCCTTCCTAGCCTGGACGTTTCTCCGGCGTCTCTCCAATGAAGATAAGCAACTGCAGAACGCCGAAGAATTAAAAGCCCTCGAAAACTCCCTCAGCCTCATGATAAAAGAACTACAAGACTCGGTCGATAAGGCGCTTGGCGATATGGGGGAAGCCGCCGACGGCCTCAACCAAATAATTGAGAAAGCAGACGATCGCTTGCGGCAACTTGAGTACTATTACGAATACGGCGATGAATTGCGGCCGCTCGTCCAACCGGTACAACCCCAAGTATCACAAACAGCACAGACATCGCAGCCAACCGAGCACCAGGCACCTGCGGTTGAACCGGGTTTGCGCCACAGAGAAGTACACGAGCTGAGCCGCAAAGGGTGGAGCGCGACACAAATCGCAAAGCATACCGGTATGAGCGCCGATGAAGTGCAGCTTATCATCAACCTTATGGAGATAAGTACGATGGGCTCAAACCGCGAACTCCAACCTCAGCAACCCCGCCATACTATAATGTAATTGCCCGCAGCGTGCGCCAGATGTTTTGATCGGCGCTTCCCGTCACTTTAAGCCGTTGGCATTTTTGCCAACCGGTAACCGCCGCCCTCGTTTTAGGGCCGAAAATGCCGTCGACTACAAGGTGGTGGCCTTGTGCATTTAGAAGCTGCTGCAGATCAGCGACTGTGAACCCGGTTGTCCAAATGCTACATCGTCATAGCTGTTTAGCCTGCGTACAGCTTCTCCAGTAATGCTATTTGCCAAGCGGATACCTATGTAGACAATGTTGTCTTGTACCCATGCAGGTTCGATGATAACTGCACCTCTTTTATGAGGATCGTCTTTATATGAGAAGGTGCCAAATATCCGTTTGAGCTCTTTCCGAGTGAGCACCATGCTTAACTACCCCATTAACATGAATACCTTAACTGCGCTATCCTGCATTACAACCTATTATATAGCAAAAGATTATAGATACAGCGAGCGCAAGTGTATTAGAAATACGCTATGCTGTAAGGCAGTATTAGAAAGCTATGTTTTATTCTACAAGGTAGGGGTACAATAAAACAAAAGGTCTGAGTGGAGGTGTCATTATCGTGAAAAACTTTGTGAACTGGCTAACAAGTAATGACAACACGGGGCTCGCCAAGCTCCCCTGGATCATAGTTATATGCCTGTTTTTGGCTTGTACCTACCTATTCTGGCACCAGGTGCGTGCAGAACATGCACAACAACAAAGTATTGAAGCGCTGCAAACCCAGCTTGCAGCTCAGGCCCAGCTCATTCATAAGCTCAACATAGAGGTTTCAGATCAGGCTAACCGGATGCCAACAACTATCAATATGAAAGATCTGGACTACCGGTTCAGGACATTGCAAGCTCGAATCGATGACGCCAAATCAACAGCCCAAACTACGCGCATAGAGTCCTCCGGTGCGCAGTCAGACCTTGCAACACGACTGTCAGCACTAGAAGATGCCCGCATTAATAAGCAGCCCTCCCCTAACGATATTTCGGCTTTAGATGGCCGGTTGAGCTCATTAGAAGATCAAATCGCGATATTGAAGCAGCTCGTTAGCCAGTAACGGTATGAATGTTACGCAGAGTGCTCGACGAGGTTAGCATCTCGCCTTCTGTCCTTCGTGCTCATAATCGCTCTTATCGATTTTTGCGGTCTTGATTTAATAGGTCTCAACAGTCTTCCCTGTTTACCGATACAATTCCTAACGAGCAATATTTGTTGATCTACTACTAACGGCTATTACCCTAAGGGAGGCAACAAAATGAGCGAGAGAATTGCGGCACTGACAGCAAAGGATCTAAAAGAATCAGAAGCGCTTTTAGAGAAAGTACACGAACTCAGTAGCGCTTGGAACGAGAAGAGCTCCGATACGGCGATCGACAATACGGGGCTCAATCAGCATATGGCCGACTACGCTGAGGCCGTGGACAAAGTTTACGAAAAACTCAGCAACAACGTAAAGAAGATCGCTTCATCACAGCCCAAGGTGTAGGACCAGCCGCTTCTTGCGTATTACAACCAAGAATTTAGGCAATAAGAAAGGCCAGGGAAACCGATTGTTAGTTTGTTTGGTTTGAATATCCCCGGCCTTACTTATCTCAACACAGTTGCTAGTATAATATGGGAACAACTGTCAGAACATACCCACGCCCGTATATTTGCAGAAAAATATTTAAGATATTTAGAGACCGCACGTCAGGGCAGTAAATAAGTGTGCAAAGAAAGTGTAGTCAAAAGCTAAATCTTTAAAGAAGCTCTCTAGAACCTTATCTTACCGTTGTTTTGGTATTCCGCCAGCGTTCTTACTCGCCGGTACAGTGAGAGAAGTATCTTTAATGTAATTAACGGATTCCCCGTTTTCTCGTGGATATGCTGGATATCTTCAAAACCCATCAGCTTGCTCATTTGGGCGACGGATTGATTAATATACTCCAGGTGCTGCGCTTCCAACTCGAGTTCCTTTTTCTCAACTTCGATTCTCAGCAGTTTGCGCTGCTGCAGCCCGGTATATACTTCGTTATATATAGAATTAGCCTCACGGATAGTGGCGGCGATTGTCTTTACCAGCCGCTGTACTAGTAGCGCGATGCCGATAATCAAGCTCAGCTCAATCCATCCGGGGGATGCATATTTCAACGACAGCACTTGCGGCCGTTGCTGCTTCGGTAATATGTATTTGAGTTTGCCGTAGAAATGAGCCGCGCTGTAGCCGCCGCGCCATGGAAAGTTCGAGAAAGTGGCTTCTATTCTTCCCTGCGTCGATTCATCCTTATGTGCTAGAAACGAGTAGAACAGAACATACACTTGTTCATAGTTTCTTGGGAAGACGTATAAGTCTTCAAGATTCCATTCGCCACCAATTGGGATTTTATAGCTTTCTTCCTTGAAGATGATGGTTTCCATTAGTTTACATATCCTTTAACAATGCAACAGACTTAGCACAAGCTAATGCGAGCACTCGCAAGAATGCATGAGCGATTAACTGTGCCGATGTATCCTACCTAAGCATTATATCACGAACATGTGTTCGAATTACAGGTTCTCACGGGTTTTATGAGTGCTTCCCCTCTATGCTCTTAAGCAGCACTAACCCGCCGCGTGTTACTTCAAAACCGATTTTTCAGAGTAGGTTAACAATGCCACCGAACCTTTACAAATCTTTACCTGCGGTTAACACGGTTTCATCAAGTAAGAGTCGATACTATAACTCGAGCAGCCAATATACTGAAGCAGTCAGGCATAAGAAAAGGAGGTTGATGATGGTAAGTTCAATAAGCGGTATGGGGCATTTCAATGCATCATCCCTTGCCCAGGTAAAAGAAAAGATGTTCAACATGATCGATACAAACGGCGATGGTAAGGTTGACAAGAGCGAGATGCAAAAGCTATTGGCCAACGCCCCCAAGGGCAGTTCTAGCGTTGAAGATATCTTTAGCGCAGTGGATTCGGACCAAGACGGAACCATTAGTAAAGATGAATTCGGTAAGGCGCTATCCGAACTCGGCAAACAGATGAGCGGATCAGGACCAAGCACGATGATGCAGCAGATGGGTGCGATGGGCGGCTTTAATCTTGGAATCGATCAAAGTTCCGCGACCGATATGAAAGAGCAAATATTCAACATGATCGATACTAACGGCGACGGCAAAATCAGCAAGGACGAAATGAGCCAAATGCAAGCCAACGCTCCTGCAGGCAGGCCAAGCGCTGATGAGATGTTCAGCAAAATCGATACGAATCAGGACGGTAGCATTAGCAAAGCTGAATCAGACACGTTTATAGACAAGATGGCCAAGCACGGAGGGCCCGGTGGACCGGGTGGTCCAGGTGGCGCTGGTTCAGTTAAGAACAGCCAAGAAGATACGCTAAAAGCCCTTCTTGACGCACTTAGCAAAGATGATGAAGATGGTTCATCTGCTTCGTCCAGCACGAGTACCAGCAGTTCTAAAACGGATATTAAGGCCATATTTGATATGGCGATCAGCAGTTACATGAAGGCAAGCACGGCAAGCTACAGCCAGGAGGCTAGCAACGAGTCCTCTCTGGCCTGGTCATGGTCTGCGTAGTAGAAATTGGTTTCTGTCTGGCGATAGCTCGGAGATTGGTTATTGCAGCAAGAGAATTACAGAGGAGATAGGTGTCTAAAATCACCTATCTCCTCTTGTTCGGGGGGTAAGAGCATACAAATAGCCTACGCCTCTAATCGTCTTAATTCGTTCGAGCCCCGCCATATCGTTGCCGAGCTTCTTGCGGAGCTTGCACACGTGAACGTCGATACTGCGGTCGTACGGGGTCAGACAACGGCCGAGCACAACCTGAATGAGGTTTTCGCGCGTGACGAGCTCACCGGCATTCCTAAGCATGTTTTCCAGCAAGTTGAATTCTGCTGCCGTGAGTTCCACCTGCTGGCCAGAACAACAAACTACGCGGGTACCAAGGTCCATTTCCACATCGCCGACCTGCAGCCTCTTCTTGGAGCTAAAGAACGGCTCGCCGTCTTCCCTATCCGGTTTAACTCTGCGTAACACCGCACGGATGCGTGCCAGCAGCTCCCGGGGATTAAAGGGTTTTGATAAACAATCATCCGCCCCGAGCTCGAGACCGATAATCCGGTCCACATCGTCACCGCGAGCCGTAAGTATCACTATCGGCGTTGCAACCCTGCCGCGTAGTTGGCGCAGTGCGTCAAAACCGTTGCTCTCTGGAACCTTTACATCGAGCACGATCAGGTCGCAATCTTCTCCGACGGCATGTTCGATCCCCGACAGCCCATTATTGGCAATATTGACTTCGAAGCCTTCCGGCGACAGGTATTCTTTGAGCAGTTCACATGATTCGTTATCGTCATTAATAACGAGAATTTTCTGCATGATATCACCTATTCCCGCGCAATTTCCCTCATCTATGTGTCGCCAATCTCGACGAATTTTGTACAAACCGGCATTTACGGCTCGCTTCCGTTGGGCATTTTATACACATACCTCCCTATCTTACTGCATTACGTAAAGTTGGATAGCTTGCAACAGCATGGGGTAAGTTGCTGCAAGCCATCCTATTAGGGGGCACGTCAACTAGTCATTATCTTTGCTAGCGATTACTGCTGTACATTGCCGCTTGAATTGCTATTATTACCGCCGGCATTACCACTGCCACCGCCACTATTATTGCCGTTGGCACCGGGACTTCTGTTCCCGAACATGCCTGCAGGCCTGCCCAGCTGAATCATAGACGCGGTTACGCTACCGTCCGAGTTGGTCGTGCCGAATGCCGTGACCTGCTCGCCTTCCCTGATCTCGCTCGCTTTGACCGTCGTGAATTTGCCGATCGATGCTTTCGATGAAAGCATCACTATCTTGGTGCTTCCGTCGGTAAGTTTGACGGTAATACTGCTGCTGTCTTTGGATACGACCTGGCCTGATACCGGGGCACCTTGACGCTGGCCATTACCGTTCTGCCCTTGTCCCTGGCTTGTGCCGCCTCCCGGTATGCCGCCCGGGCCGCCGAATCCACCTTGCGCAAACGATGGCGTCTGCGCTTTCTGGTATTGCATGCCGCCGTAAAAGCCGCCGCCGCCTGCCAGGATGACGAGCACGACCGCTACTACAATTCCCTTTGCGTTACTCATTACCGTACCTCCTACAAATAATTGCTTTTAGATATTTATTCGAACCGCAGCGCTTCTATCGGTGATAGCTTCGCGGCTTTTTGTGCGGGGTATATGCCGAATGCGATGCCGATCGCGGCCGAGACACCGATCGCCAACAAGATCGAAGAGAGTGACACAACAAACGGGAGACTCGGTACGATCTTGGTTACGGCGTACGCAATTCCGACGCCGAGCAGCATTCCTAAGACGCCGCCTGAGAGCGTCAGTAGAACCGATTCACTGAGGAATTGCGTGACTATATCGCTATCGGTCGCCCCGAGGGATTTGCGCAAGCCTATCTCGCGAGTGCGCTCAATAACGGTGATAAGCATGATATTCATAATACCGATACCACCGACCAAAAGTGAAATCATTGCCACGCCCTGGAGCAGCGTTGTGAACGTACCGGTAACCGATGTCGCGGCACCCATAATATCTTGTTGCGACATGATGCTAAAATCAGCGTTCGACGGGTCGGAGATTTTGTGACGTGCAAGCAAGAAATAGCCGACTTCGTTTTGCGCTTGCGTCATCTGCTCTTGGCTTTTCGCTTCTACGGCAATCGATCCGAGGTAATCCATGCCGAAAACGATCTTCTGAGCGGTAGTAAGCGGTATAAAAATCATATCGTCCGGGCTGGAAAAACCGCTACCGCCTTTTGCCACGCTAACACCGATGACAGTGAACGTCGCTCCGTTGATTCGAATTGTCTGCCCAACCGCGTTTGCAGCGTCGGCAAAGAGGTCTTGTGCGGCTGTAGGGCCCAGCACGGCGACCTTAGCCATGCTTGTTACTTCGTTGTCGGTAAAAAATCGCCCTGAACCGACCGTGAGCTTATGCACCTCTGTGTATGCCGGTGTCGAGCCCATGATCGTGGTGTTTGTGTTGTTTCTGCCGGCAACGACCTGGCTTCTCTGATTAAGTTCCGGCGAGACATTTGCCACCGTCGTCACCTGCGATGAAGTCATAATCGCTTCGGCGTCTTTTAGGGTTAGAGTGGTTCCGCCTCCCGTAGCGCCTCGCACGCCGCCACTATTTTGCGCACCCGGCCTGACGGTTAGCAGATTTGATCCGAGCGTCTGTATCTGGGACTGGATTGAGAGTTGGCTCGATTGTCCTAAAGACACCAGGGCGATAACCGCGCCGATGCCGATGACGATGCCCAGAGTGGCCAGCGCAGTTCGCATCTTATTGAGCCGTAAGGCCTCGATAGCGGTTGCTATCGTTTCAAATAGTTCCATGAGCATCTTCCCTTATAGTGTTTTTATTGAGACCAACGTAGCGTTGGAGATGATGATTATCGTCTGAGAAAACTTTGCCATCCTGGATAAAAATGACGCGCTCCGCGTGCTCGGCAATACTCGGCTCGTGCGTGATCATAATAATCGTATGCCCCTTAGCGTGCAGATTATGGAATATTTCCATAATCTCTTCTCCCTGGGCTGACGCAAGATTTCCGGTCGGCTCGTCGGCAAGAATAATTGCCGGGTCCATGGCGAGTGAGCGGGCTATCGCCACGCGCTGCTGCTGGCCGCCGGAGAGCTGGTTTGAAGTGTGCTCCATCCTGTCGCCGAGCCCCACCATCTCAAGAAGCTCTGTTGTCCGGCGCGTGCGTTCCTCTTTCGGCATACGCGCGTACGCCATCGGGACCATCACGTTTTTCATCGCAGTTGTGCGGGCGAGCAGGTTATATGATTGAAAAACGAAGCCTATGCTCTGGTTTCGGATGTGCGCAAGCTCGATACCCGAGAGTTTGCCCACATCTTTGCCGTCAAGAATGTAGGTGCCCGAGGTGGGTTTGTCGAGCGCGCCCAGGATGTGCATGAGCGTCGATTTTCCGCTTCCCGAAGGGCCCATGATGGCTACAAATTCACCGGGTCGTACGTCGAACGTGATATCGGCGAGCGCAACGGTTTCCACCAACTCGGTTTTATACACTTTGGTGATGTGTTCTAGGCTGATGATCGAATCGCCCTGATCGGGAACTCGTTGTGCTGCTTGGGCGCTAAAAGCCACCGGGACCACCACCGGGAGGGCCGCCCATGCCGCCGCCTAACGCACCCGAGCTGCTACCACTGCGATTTGTACTACTGCCACTGCTGTTACTGCCGCCGCCGCTACTTCTGTTTCCAAAGCTGCCGCTAAACGGTGACGAGCCGCTGGAGCTGCTTGCCGCCTGGGTGGCGGTGCTTATGGTCGCGGTGACGATGGTTTGTCCTTCGGTTAAGCCCGATGCAACTTCAATTTGGCTGTCGGAAGAGATGCCGGTTTCAACCGTTACATCCTGCGTTTTATTGTTCTTGAGTACCTGAACGGTCGATGCTCCGTTCGATGTTTTAACCGCCCCGACCGGAACAAGCAACACGTTGTCTTTGGTCTCGGTAATAATGTTGGCGCTTGCTGCCATATTGGGCAGGATGTTTTCATCCAAGGTGTCGAACACGATTGAGACCGGGTAGTTGGTAACGCCGGAACTGACCGAGCCGCTGCGGTTGATGCCGAGCACCTTGCCGGTAAATGTTTTATCCGTAAAGGCATCGAGCGTGAGCGTGACCTTCTGGCCGACTTTTACCTTACTAATGTCGATCTCGGTCAAATTAACCGATGCTATCGGATTGCTGTCGATGGAAAGATGTGCGACCGTCTGGCCTCCCGAACTCGATGAACCCGAGCTGCTACTCGAACTGCTTCCGCTCGACGATCCTTGACCTGAGCTGCTACTCGACGAGCCGCTGCTACTGCTTGATGAGCTTGAGGAAATCACCATGCCTTCCGTAACCATGAGATCGCTGATCTTGCCATCTGCCGGAGCTACGACCATGCCGAGCGTAGCCTGGTATGTTTCGAGTGCCGAGCTGAGATCGGCTTGCGCCTTAAGCAAAGCGGTGTTGCTGCTCTTTGCCTTTTGTTTGGCGATAGGGCCGCTATAAGATGCCGATGCTATATCGGCACCCGCACTATTGAATTTCTGCTGGGCGAGCGTGAGCGCGGTTTGCGCGACCTCCAAAGCATAAAGCTTCTGCTTTTTGTCCGATTCGCTATTCGATGGGTCTTGCACATCTTTATATGCGGCCTGCGCCTGGATTAACGCCGCTTCAGCTTGCTGTATATCGCGTTGCAGCTGGAGCTTGCTTTGCTCGGTGCTCGATGTGTCGCCTGCGGCTGCGTCGTCATATTTCTGCTGTGCAAGTGATAGCGCTGTTTGGGCTGCCTGAAGCGCGTAAAACTTTGACTGTAGCTCTTCTGTGGTTGTCTGGGTAGCATCAGACGCTTGGTCGTATGCATTTTGCGCTTGCATGAGAGCCGACTGCGTTTGCTGTAAACCCTGTTGCAGCTGCAGCAGGTTCTGGCTGTTTGTCTTGGCAGCGTTGGAATCTGAATCATTATATTTCAGCTGCGCGAGCGCCAGTGCGGTTTGTGCCGATTCAAGGCTGAGAAGTTTTTGCTGCTTATCGGATTCGCTGGTTGAGGAATCTTGCGCCTTATTCCAAGAGGTTTGCGCCGATTCGAGCTGCGCTTGCGCTTGTTGAATGCTTTGAAGCGACTGGAGTTTGTTCTGATTGGCGGCGGTGACATCATTGCCCGAGGTGCTCGCATCTTTCTTAGCTTGCAGTTGGTTCCCGACTGCGCTTTCTACCGCGCTTTTTGCGGCCAGGTATGAAGACCACGCCTGGGCTTTTGTCTTGCGCCCATTCGAATCGAGCTTTATCTCGAGGATTTTATCTCCGGCTTTGACCATATCGCCGTCTTTTACATACACCGCTTTGACGACGCCCGTCGCCTGCGTTGTCAGAGGGATATCATTAGCCGAAGAGACCTGCCCCGATGCGCTAATCGAGGAGATAATCATCCCTTTCTCGACCGTAGAAGTTTGATACTGAGTCTGATCCTTTTTCCCGAGCGAAGTAATTGCCCAAATAGCGAGAATCAGAACAGGAATCGCGGTAAAGGCCAGAACCCGTTTCCTAGATCGTAGTACACGCAAAAAAGCACCCATATGTTATTCTCTACCTTCTTTTCTAGAATAGTTTTGCATCCTAAATCTATTATTGGTGCCAGACCTGAGAAACATCTTAGAAAAAAGGGGTTGCTTTGAAGGTTTTAGGAAATATTGCTGAAAGGGCGGTAAATTGATGTCAAGAATAGGTTCTTGCAACGAGTACTTTCAAAGTATTATTGTGCTTCGATAATGTTGGTGCTGTTAAAAATGCAATACGGGTGGCGTAAAGCCACCCGTATTGCTTCTTTTACCGTATTCGCCTGTTTCCTAACCTGTCTAGTTGCTTGCGCTGCCAGAACTACCGGCGGTAGTTGAATCTGGAGCGCTCGGTGGTATGCCGCCCCAACCGGGGGATCCGCCGGGGCCGCCTTTACCGCCCGGGCCACCCGGGCCATGGCCGAATCCTCCACGACCGCCGCCCGGTCCTCCGAACTGTAATAGGTACATCTTCTGATCGAGGCCGTTCTTTTTTGCCCACGCTTGTAACTCTGTACGCAGGCTGTCCATCTTGGTCTTTCGCTCTTCTTGCGAAAGGTCTTTAAGTGCGTCGAATGCTGTTTTCATTTC
Organism: Candidatus Aquicultor sp.; assembly: GCA_036504445.1. Taxonomy (NCBI): domain Bacteria; kingdom Bacillati; phylum Actinomycetota; class Candidatus Aquicultoria; order Candidatus Aquicultorales; family Candidatus Aquicultoraceae; genus Candidatus Aquicultor; species Candidatus Aquicultor sp. Next base: position 57,305 of record DASXVE010000020.1, on the reverse strand, counting down.
GTCCATCTTCTTCAAGATGGTTTCTTTCTGTGCTTCGGTTATTGTTCCGTCTTTAACAGCTTGGGCCAAGCGTTCCTTATACTGCGTTCCCCGCTGCGCCTCCATTGCAGTTCTTTCATCGTCGAATACTCTATTTACTTTTACCGGATCAAGGTTAAATGCTTTAGCCAATTTTGTGACTATTGATGGATACTTGGATGTGCTTGTCGTAGTAGCCGCAAAAACGCTATAACTGCCTACCAGAAGTAAACAAACCGCGGCCGCGGCCACCACCAATGTTCTAAACCGTATCTTGGGCACTAGTTGCCACCTCCTTTCCAAAAGTAATTGTTATCTAAGTCTTATTATCTGCAGCAAAGCTGAGAGAAGGCTTAAGAAAGGGGGTGATCTAGAAACTATTTATAGTTTCTTATGAGAAGACGTGCGGAAGGGTTACGGTGAACGTCGTGCCTTCGTCTGGGGTGCTCGTTACGGCAACGTTTCCGTGATGAAGATCGATTATGTCTTTGGCAATAGAGAGGCCGAGACCATAGCCGGTAGCACCGGTCTTGGTTCGAGCGGTATCTACTCGGTAGAATCTGTTGAAGATATGCGGTAAATCATCGGCAAATATACCGATGCCAAAATCCTGGATGCTGATAACCGCTTTATTCTTAAGCGTGTGAGCGCTCATAATCACTTTACTATTCTCCAGGCCATACTTGATAGCGTTATCCAGGAAGATGACGAACATGCGCGTTAACGGCTCTTTGTCGGCATGAAGAACGATACTGCTATTAATGCTGCTTTCCAATTCAATATTTCTTGCTTGCGCCATCGGCCGGACTCTCTCTAACGCATCTTCAAATACTTCAGCTAAATCAACGTTCGCTACATTAAGTTTATATGTTGCGGCTTCATACTTACCTAAGGTAAGCAAATTATCCGCCAGTAGCTGCAATTTGCCGATTTCCTCCAGATTGCTCTCCAACACTTCTTTTGCATCGGCGGGATCAAGCTTGTTGCAGAGGAGCGCGACTTCCGTCTCGGTCCGCATAGCCGTCAATGGCGTGCGCAGTTCGTGAGAGGCGTCGCTGACGAATCGTTTCTGCTCATCCAACATCTCTTCAATCGGCTTGAGGGTTCGCCCGGACAGTAAATAGCCCGCCAAACCGGCAAGGCCTAGGATGCCCAGGTTTAGCACGCCAAGCTGCATCGCTACTCTTTGCTTTTGCTCAGCAAATAGTTGCTCGTTAAAACCGGGCGGGGGCGGCGGGAAAGGTCCGGCAAATAATGAATTGGGAACCGGTCGTGGCGGAGGTGTGGATCCGTGGGGCAGCTGCAAGTGCAACCGGCCGGCGTTGTCTTGCATCGCTGCACGGTATAAACCTCTTCTGATTTCAAATGTTGACGAATGGTATACCGCTAAGCTTAATACAATGCTTATCAGCATGATGGTTAAGAGGTACCAAGCGGTCAACTTAATGCGAGCTGAGCGAAACATCTATTAAGCGTCACTTCCAATTCTATAGCCGAATCCACGCACAGTGTGTATGAGTGAGGGCTTATCGCTAAACGGCTTGTCGATCTTACTGCGCAAATAGCCGATATAGACCTCGACATTGTTGGGAAGTATATCGGCATCATAATCCCATACATGACTGATGATCTGGTCTTTAGTGAGTATGCGATTTTTATTATGAAGCAAATACTCAAGAAGGGCGAATTCTTTCCTTGAAAGTTCGATGCGCTCCCCTGCCCGCGTAACGTCATAGGTCAGCGTATCCAGCGCCAGGTCATCTATTGAGAGTACGGAGCCGAGGCTTTCTTTGGGCCGTCTCGTTAACGCTTTAATCCGGGCGAGCAGCTCTATAAAAGCGAAGGGTTTAACCAGATAATCATCCGCCCCGGCGTTTAACCCGTCGACTTTGTCGTGAAGTTTGCCTTTCGCGGTAAGCATCAGGATCGGGGTATGAATGCGGCACTCGCGTAGCTGCTTGCATACCTCAATCCCGTCCATTTTCGGCAACATCAAATCAAGGACGATGACATCGTAGTCTTCGCTCGAGGCCATGTAAAAACCGGACTCACCGTCATAGGCGACGTCAACCGCGTAGACTTCGTGCTCGAGACCTTTTTTGATCGAATTTGCAATTTTGTGCTCATCTTCTACTACTAAGATTCTCATTTGCTTGCATTATATCAACATAAAGCTGAGAAGTAACTGAGAAAACAGCGAGACAGATAAAAAAAGCAGCCGTCAATTCGTAGATTGACGGCTGCCAGACCAACGCTTCCACATCTAAGCGCTTTTAGATTTCTGTTGATCTTCTGTTTCTTGTATCATACTTACAAAAAGTGCTCTGACGTAAACGGACCCGCCTTTTTGGATTTTGCCAAGTACTTTGCCGGCACTTGGAATATTGTTAATGCTCCCGTCAAAACGGACGATGCCCGCAGCTTTTCCCACTCGTTTTTATCGAGGAACTTCTTATCGATGAGCATTCCGTACTCGTTGCCGGTCTGTGTGCGCATAGACCCTAAAAAGTGATCGACCGCTTCACCCAGCTCCATATACCCGATGAGCTTGTTGTTGTAGTAATAAGGATGAACCGCGCGCAAGGCAAACGACGCCTTACCGAGGTCTTTGCCTGCGGCAAAGTCTTCTTTCTTGACCGCCTCTACAAAGGTGGTCCGCGTTAAAACATCGCCTACTTGCTCCGGCTTATGTATCCGCAAGAAAACCGTGCTTTGGGGCTCCGGATTTATAAAATTCCAGTTGGTAATTCGGTTTTTCGCCTTAAGCTCTTCAAATACCGGACGCGTAGCTGCAAGCGGCTTGTCCTTGTCTTTTGCCATAAAGAGCTTTTTATAGTTTTCGTTTTCCATGAGGCCCGGCAGCGTGGCCGACATCATATTGACATTGCTCGCCTCAAGGTTGTTAAAGGATTGCTGGAATAACCTGGCGGATTCTCCAGCAATAAGTTGAACGTTTTTCTGATAAGAAGCATTGACCACATTGAACTCCCCCGCATAGCGGGGGGTATTCGCTGACGCATAAAAAAACCGCAGGCTTTCTACCTGCGGTTTAATAGAAATCGTTTTGTCCGGGGTTTGTGTCTTAGCGCTCGATCAGCATCTGTATCTCGGTTAAATAGTTCTCGGGTTTGCCTTTAAAGATCATCCCCGGTCCTTTTATATACACTTCTCTTGACGGCAACGTTACTTCATAGCCTTTTTCTTTGATATAGGCCATGATTCTTTCGTAGCTGCGATTAAGGGTTTCGTAGGGCCCCTTGTGCATGAGAGTGACGCTCGGGCCTCCCGGCAACTCGTGCACGGTAATACCGTCGCTATTCGCCCCTTTTCTAACCGGGAAGCACGTTTCAATATCGGCACCGTCTTCCTTAAACTCAGAATCGTAATAGAGATTAATCGGTTTGCCATTTATATAACGGCCTACCGCTTTCCCCAGTTTGCCAAACATCTCACCGCAGTCGCTGTACTTGCCCTTAAACCGTATACCTGCAACCAGCAGCGTATCGAGCATCCGTTCTTCAATCTCAAAGCCCGCGTCGTTTAAAGCCATAATAGCCTCCTCTTCTTTGCTGATAATCATGTCGAGATCGGCTACAATTTTCTTCTGGTTGCTAATCTTCGACACGATTTCAGCCCGCTTGTCCTTCAAGAACTTAATGGCATCAGCATCATCGGATGCGCCCTCAAGGATCTCGACAATATCCGTGAGGCTAAATTCCATACCCTTCAGGTGTTGGATAATCCTCGCTCTCTCAATATTTGCGCCGTCATAATAGCGATATCCTGAGGCCTCATCCACCTTATGCGGGACGAGAAGCTCCCGTTCATGATAGAGGCGTAGCGCTTTTATGGAGAGACCTGAGATTCTTGAGAACTCACCGATGCTGTACATAACCCACCGTTCTTTTCCGTATATGTCATTGAATACCGACCCTCAATTGTTATGATACGACCAACCCCAAGGGAAGAGTCAACAAAAAGTATTTATGTTTTTTGCCTACTGGTGTTCCTGTAATTTTCGCCAGAGGGGCTGTCCATCTCTAAAAACAGTTTTCGGGGGTCAGGTCAACAAGCCCAAAGTGAGACTTGATTAAAATCATTTTTGCATATGTTATCCGTAATATGTTTAGCATGTGCACGTTTAAGATATAAATACACTTATTAACACTGTAAATCAGCTGTTTATACTAAGAAGCAACTAGTAGCCATAGCTAGTAGAATTCTAGCGAATAAATTTGGAGATGACGGCAGAAATACCAAGCGTGCTGTAAAACTACTAAATTAAGGGAGGGAAGATATGCTAAAAAAAGGTTTTCTTGTATTGATGGTGGTTGTCATTGCTATGATGCCTGCACTGGCAAGTGCTCATGCTGAGAGTTATGGGCCAACATTTTTTGGTTCATTAACAGTAAAAGGGGCTTCGTGCCATCCGGAGTCGACATGTTGCTGCTATGGAAAGGGCTTTAAACCGGGCACTACATGCACTGTATGTTGGGATGGACGCAAAGTCTGCCAAGCAAAAGCCAGTAGTTCGGGCAAAGTAAGCTTTAGCCTCACTATCCCATCAAAAACAAAAGAAGGCTATCATACGATAAGTTGTACGGGTGAACGTAAGAAATGCGGGACACTCGTGCTACTAAAAACGATCTACGTACGCTCTAAATGTTCGTCGAAACACTCTGGTGCTTCTTCAATTGTTGATCCAACCTCTACGCATGGATCGGTAACTCATCAAATCTCGACCATTTGGGGTCAGGTTGTAGAGACAGTATCAGAGTGGCTATAGCAAAAATAATCGCATAATCGCTGATTCGTAACGCACTCGGCTAGACGCCGATGGATAAATTCTTTGAAGTAAATAACTTAGGTGTGCAGATCGCACACCTAAGTTATTTAATCTTTACGGGGATGCTTATGCCGCTAATTTGAATGACGTACCATTCAATAGACCATAATAGATATCTTCAACTTGGTCGACCACATCGTCCCAATTATAACTACCGGCCACTAATAATCTAGCCTCTTCACCTATTGCGAATAGCTTTTGGTCATCTAACGTCAGCAAGCTTTGAATGTTTTGTGTCAGATCGTTTTGATTATCCTTGTTAAACAAAAAACCGTTTACCGAATCGGTAATTACTTCGAGATGCGGCGGTATATCACTTGCCAAGCAAGGGAGAGAGTAGCTCATCGCTTCGAGAAGGGCAATTGGAAGACCCTCGAGTTCCGATGGGATCACAAAGAGCCGGGCATTGCTAAAAAGCTCTGCTTTGAGCCGTCCGGCAACATACCCTGCAAAAATCACATCCGCGTCCCCTTTTGCGCGCCGATGGAGAGCGGCCACGTAGTCGTCAGTCGCACTCGATCCACCTGCTATCACCAGTTTTATGCTGTCGGGCTTTATTTTTAAGAACGAGTCCAACAGCCAATCAATCCGTTTCTCAGGAACAAGCCGTCCCATAGAAAGAATATAGTCCCTGCCTTTGAGCCCAAATTTGCTGGTAATCTCATGCGGTTCGCTTGACTCTGGCAACGGCACACCATTTGGAATGTAGATGACATCGTTGCCCAGCGAGCGGTAAAAATCACGCTGGTGTTTGGCCACAACAATCGTGTGGTGAGGTATCTTTAAAGCCATTGTTTCGCATTTCTTCAAAAAGTAGCGAGCGCAGCCACCCCATTTGCCGGCTTTGTAATCGTAACTATGGATTGTGACCACTATCCCGTTCCCTTTTAGTTTGGGCATCCATGAGAAAAACGACGGGCCTATTGCCTGATAATGGATGATGTCATACTGGTTCAAAAGCGCATCTATTGAGCAAGCAAAGCTATGAACAAATGCGTCTAGATGCTTTGTCTTAATAGTTGGGGCATGCTTAAGCTTAACGCCGCAAAACTCCAACTGCTCGCGGGGCGTGTACCAGTCTCTTACATAAGCTGTTACATCATGCCCTCTTGCTGTTAGTCTTAATGCAAGCTCTTCGACGTGATACTCGACTCCGCCAAAGGTTGCAGGTATTCCTTTTTGGCCGATAAATGCAATCTTCAATTCTGGCCGATACCTCGCATGTGAACGCCTACTTTGCCTCTAAGCAACTCTTGACCTATTTTGATCCGCTGCTTAAAAAACTCGGATTTGCACGTGCAAATCATCCAACAATCCTGGCATCCCTTCAGCTGATTTTGTACTTCAATTGCGCGTGCGGAATCCCATATGCTGGCAAAGCTTTGCTCTTGGAGATTTCCGATACGGGCAGATTTCAAATGGCAGGCATATATATCACCGGTAGGATCAAGATAAAAGAAACCGGAACCCGCATCGCAAGCCAAGTTTCGTTCGCCGGTGTTCGCGTAGTGCAGCAGTGTTTCTGCAAACCAGCCTCGAAACCAATGCTTGGGCTTCCAAGCTAAATATTCTTGCTTAGATAGAGTTGCTAGTTGTGATAAAACCCTGGGTCGCAAATCTGCTTTATCTGTTCCAAAGTATATTTCAGAGCCAGATACTAAAGTGACGCTAAACTCAATATCTAATTTCTTTGCAAAACGGTATACGTCGAGCAGCTGATCGTCGTTTTCAGAAGTGAGCGTCATTGCGATGCCAAAATCTCGAACACCTTCGTGCTTCATTAAAGAAGCGCTCTCGATTGCCTTTTTAAACGCATCAGAAATACCCCTGATGCTATCGTGGTGCGGCCCCATGCCATCTATGGATACCCTTACGGCAATGTTCGAATCGTGCTCTAAAATCTTGGGGATTCTAGAGCGGATTTTATTGACAAGTATCCCGTTGGTTGATATGACGATTCTTGCTTTAGGGCATGTTGCCTTGATAGTCCGTATTATCTCAGGTAGATCATCCCTGAGAAATGGCTCCCCGCCTGTAATATTAATATCACGCAGTGTATCTGGAAGCGCCCGATAGCTTGATATAGGCATCTCATCAGCTTTTGATGTTTTCTTTTTCCAGATATCGCACATCTTGCATCGCGCGTTGCATCTATATGTCACAGCAACAATTGCCGTCATCGGCCTTCGCATTTAATAACTCCCCTCCTTGTACATTGCCAGACTCTTACCTGGTGCGGTAACCTTCCATCAAGCAGTCGTCTTAGATTTTTCTTGAGTTCTCTGCTGAGCTCTTCTATATATCTCCATGAGTACTTGATAGTGCACCTGTGGATTTAGTCTTTGTTCGACATGCAAGCGAGCATTTTGCCCCATATCGAAGACAAGTTTCTGGTTTTGGATCAACTGCGATATCTTATCTGCCAAATCCGAACACGAGCCGGGCTCAAACGTTAAGCCTGTTTCCTGATCTTTCACCAGTTCGGGGATTCCCCCAATGCGGGCGCCAATGACCGGTTTTCCTAGGGCAAAGGATTCAATTATTGACATGGGGTTGTTTTCATACCATTCCGACGGCACTACAGTAAAGACTGCCTTGGAGACCTCTTTTTTTATGGCATCTGCGTGCAAATAGCCTAGGAACTCTACATTTGAGAGCTTGTTATCTCTAGCATATGCAACCAGGTCTTCTCTCAGAGGACCATCGCCGATAATTTTGAGGTTGAACCTGCCTTTTAACTCGCCGGCCGCCTTTAACAATGTTAAAAGGCCCTTCTCGACCGACAACCGTCCTAAATAAATAAACGTACGCCCATCGTTATTAAAGGCTGGGGTAAACCTCGTGCTATCGATAAAGTTTGGCAGGTGTACGACCTCTCCCCTAAATCCCATCTCCCAGATTTTGCTTTTAAGGAAAGCGCTTGGCGAAATAAAGACTTTGACCTTGTTGTAGACATGCAGAAGGTAATGATGTATGTACATTTCAATTGCGCTAAGTGAGCTTTTGAGAAATGATTGCTTGGTGCACTTATGCTGGGCTACCTTATAATATTTTCCATCCCGGCATTCTTCACAAACGCTACCCATCGATAAAAGCGTATAGGCAGGACATGTTAGCTTATAATCGTGCAGCGTCATTACGCTTGGGATCGAATGCTCATCTAATACATCTAATATGGAAGGCGAGATCTGATGATAGATATTATGAAGATGCGCAATATCGGGCCTTTCCTGTTCTACCAACCTTTTTATTTTGCGTTTGGCCTCAACAGAATAGATAATTCTGCTAAACGCTTTAAGCTGGCCTATTTTATTGGCGCCACCAAAATCTATATTGCTAATAAAATAGGGCGAAAACTCGGAAGAAAAATTTTCAGGATGTTGCATCGAAAAGAAAACCGGCATATGACCGTTCTGCTTAAGCAGAGCAGCCGTATCGAAGAAAACCTTCGCGTCGCCGCCTTTAAGATAGAAAAACTTATTAACCAGCAAGACTTTATTGATGGACGATTCTCTCCTTCGAGAGTTCACCACTAAACCTCACCCTTTTCAGCTAGAACTATCAGCGTTTCAGAAATACCTAAAGCCATTGGCAGAAGCCTTACACGTTTAAGACCGGCCGCCACAAGCTCCTTGTCTATAGCGTTGAGCGATATGGGATACCACGGGATATTTCTCTCGCGTCTCTTGCTTCGACGTAATAACCCTTGCAGGCACTCTTTACAATAATAAGCAAGCACGACATAGCGCTTACTTACCCTTGCGAATTCCCTTAGCATAGTAAGCCTAACCGAAGGAGGCACATGACCTAGAAGACGCAACGATATAACGGCGTCATATGCTGCATTGGGGAAGGCCAATTTTTCTGCTTCGACCTGATGAAAGTCGACATGACGAGCGGTCTGCAAACGCCGGACTTTCTCTTCTGCGACATCCAGCATAGCCCGCGATATATCGCCCCCGGTGACAAAATAACCCTGTTCAGCCAGATGAAGCGATAGCCTCCCCGTGCCGCAAGGTATATCTAAAATCTTCGCCCCCCCACCAACGTTGGTGGCCTTGAGCGCTTTCTGTATCGTATTTATCTCAAGCCAGTCGGTTACACGTCCTTTAATGGACACGAATCTCTTACTATCGTAATGCGTCGCAATGTTCTTATCTTGATAATGCTCTCGAGCCCTGTATTTTGCACAAGAGTCCCTTGTAAAATCATTGAAAAGAGCAAGATATTCCTTTGAAATATCTACAAGGCTATATCTACGCTCCACCAGATCGATACACTTATCCCTCATGTAGCGAGAGTTTTCTATGGCAAGAAAGAGTTTCTGCATGATATCCTCTTCAGAAGTAGCTAAGTAACCAGTTTCCCTCGAAACAACCGCCTCTGAAGCACCTGGGATATCCAATGTTACGATAGGCGCCCCGACGCTAAGCATCTCAAGCCATGTCAGAGGCGGAGCAAGGATGCATTTAGAGTTTGTAATCGGTGAAAGAAACACATTGGCCGTGTGTTGTAGCTCTTGGAATTCTTTACTTGTCGTGGGTCTCACTACGATATTATTCGAAGGATCATTATAGGACTCAAGGCCATCCTCGAATGATTCCGGCTTGAAAGCAAAGATAAATGTGGCATCAAGGCCTTGAGCCAATGATCTTTTTGCGACTCGATAAGCAAATTCAAAATCGTTCCTGTTAGTTTGCTGGATATATCCCGCCCACAGGATAAGCGGTTTCCTTGATCCCGTATTATCCCTGTTACTATTTAGGCTAACCGGCTTTATGCCCCACGGAATTCTTCTAATCCTTCGCTGCTCAAACCCTTGCTCAATCAGCCTCTTCTCGAAAGATTTGCTGTATGGAATCACGGTGAGATTATCTTGCCCATAGCTGATGCGCAGGTACAGCTTGTACAACCATTCGGGCTTTCTACCTTGATAAGCCATTGCCGATACGGATACTGGAGCCTTGGCATTATTAGCGATAAGTCGATTGGTTATGCCGAAATTATCCATTAAATGGACATAACTATAAGGACAAGAATTATACAGCAGTTCTAGTTCTTTTTTTAATCGTTTTGTATTTAAAAGCTTTTCGACCACGCCCAGAAGAGACGGGAACTTCCCCCGCCTCCAAAAGATGTTCGGTCTCTTGTTCAACGAGCCTGGCACTTCTAAAAACCTTGGCGTTAGATACTTAACTCTCAGGGCACAATTATTGATAGTAAGTTCCTCTTCCGGTACCGCATGGGGCTTTACCGAAAATATAGTGATGCGTTCGAGACCAGCGGCAAGAAATGGGATTAGCTCGACCCAAAAGTTTTTGTCGCCGGTATTTCTCTCAAGACCAAAATTTAGTCCGATTAAAACAACGTGTTTTTTACTCACTCATGCCGCCTCTACGTCTTTATTCCCATTCTTGCTGTAATAAATAACTATCGTATCGTATAAAATAGCTGTCATATCTTCAAAACGCTTACTCCAGGTGTTCTCGCCCGCAATCTCAATCCGGGCTCTTCTCGACGGGTCATCATCCTCTAAAGCGCTCTCGCATTCTTTAATAAAGCCTTCGGCATCAAATGCAAACCTTACGAACTGTTTATATTCAGTAAGACTAGGTAAAAAAGTGGATACAACTGGTTTACCAAAGCATAAATACTCAAATAGCTTGGTTGGGAAAACACCCTCGGTCAGATCATTCATAACATAAGGAATCAGGGCGACATCAAAGTGCGAGATATAATCCGGCAATTCGTCGTGTAATTTTGTTCCTAAGAGAACTACATTTTTAAGATTAGCCAGCTCTTGCGCCTTCTTGTTGGGCTTACCGACAATAACAAACGTCCACTCGGGCTTACTGCGGGCAATATCGCTGAACAGTTCATAATCGAATGCCCTATGGAAGGCGCCCACATACCCCAGAATCGGCCTCTTGAGGCTTTGCATATCATCCGGCATATCAGTTGTCTTTACAGATATCCAATCAGTGCTTACGCCCTGAGGAACATAGTGCACGCTACGGTTAGTCTTTAGCTTCTCGCTATAGTTAGTTAACGCATCGGAAAAAACGAGATCGGCTCGCTCTGCTAAAAGATTATCCAGCTTTCTGATCTCGGGTGGGTACGCCAAGCTCTGATAATTCTGAATACAATCATATATGGTAAAAGCGCTGCTGCCTTGCGCATAATCATACGCATAAGGGCTAAGCCAATTTATCCAGATTACCTGGCTGCTATTATCAGGAGAACGCCTAAGTAAACGCTGGATTTGTCGATCTATGAGGTATCTATTTAGCCGTCTAATAATTCCGAACTCTGGTAGCGGCACAATCATTGGAAAAAAGAACTCTAAATTCTTAATGTGGCACTCAGATCGTTTCGGGCCCACCACTCGCCGCATAAGGTTATAAATGTAAACGAGCCAGCCCTCATTGTTAAACGGCAGATGCTCGATATAAATGAGCCTATTGTTGGTTGCCAGCCAACAAGCAACTTCTTGAGTCCTCTGCCAGAAACTTAAAAAATTATACCGGTTGAAGCCCCCGAAATATATGATGGTATTATCTTGAAGCCCTCTACGTTCGCAACCTGTCATGATACATGATTCTTTCGCGCAGTAGTTTTTTGTTTTTCTACAGGATCAAGGACTAAGAATTCTTGCTTATTATTGTTAAGCTGGACAAGCCCAGCAAACGCCCAAATCCAGCTAGCAATAGGCTGAACCTCCCAGGCATTGGTTAGAACCGATGCAAACAGAAATATCAATGCACTGGCAAGACCACCAACTGCAACTACATTTGACCATGCATCCCTATCCACCAACAGTAGTTGCCTGGCATTCCGGAACATCGCAAAGATAAGCCACGAAGCCACAATCAAGCCAATAATGCCGAATTCGGCGAATAGCGCCAGGATCTGGGAATCACCGCTTATCGTAGACCAGACCGGATCGCCCTGCGAGAACATTCCCCGAAGAAGGCGATCGTAGTAAGTACCGAAAACACCTGCGGTGTAGCTGCCAAACATGCCCGGCCCAAGACCGATTAAGAGCCGCAGCACGCTTTTACTCACAATGGCGTAAACCACACCGTAATATAAGAAACGGGGAGAATACGGCTGGCTCTGCATCGTAACAACTAGATCCCATGCTCGGGAAATCAATGGAACCAGCTCAATATATGCCACCAATAAAGCTATTGCTGAAACACATATGAATGCTGGATTTCGCGTAGTTACATACCTTATGCGTGCTAGCAACACGTTGATCGCCACTATAAGTAAAAACATCCAGTAACTGCCTCTGGCTGAGGCAAGAGACCATGGTAAAAATAAAGACAGGGCTAATGCGATAGACAGCCAACGAAACTTATTATTATAAATAGCGCTGCCGAGGAGAAAGATAATCACAATCACCAGGAAGTACCCCATGTTATTTGCGCCCCCCAACCCAAAAGTACCCGGAGTTAGGTCACCCATAGGCTCACCGCTAATACTGATACCATTCATGATTCTAGCTGGAAGCATCCCCAACCCACCGCCCCTGAGCATAAGCTGGCTAAGCGTCACAAATATCTGAAGAATTGCCCCGGCGATCATTACGCCTATAAAGCGTTTTTGCTCCCTTTGAGATAGTTCGAGATTTATGATTGCGTAGAATACAAGCGCATATTGCAGTATACCTCTGATGCCGACAAGGCCGATTAGTAAGGAGTTCTGATTCCAAATTGTTGCGATTAGACCGATAGCAATAAATAGCAAGATCGGCCGGGATAGATTAGCTCTAGCCAGTGGTTCTCTTCGGAGCGCCTTCCTGATAACCACGGATAGTATCACTATCATTATGAGGGCCTCATCCAGCCAGACTGCAGTCTGAGGCAGTATGTGGAAGTCATCCGTAAACCAATACTGTATGATCGTCCACCCCAGGGTAAACATCAGGCCGATCTTAGGATATTCGAAAGCAAGAGCCCCTAGAGCGATCAACAAAATAAAGACGAGCCCAAGTTGAATATCACCGGTGATAGCGTAGCTTAGGGCTTGAATACCTAGCAGAAACAGGAAGGCTAGGCAAAATAATAACACCCTGCTCAAATACGGCACATGTCGTGTGCCTGTTGATGCCAATCTCAGATTAGACAAGTTTTCGTTTTGAATCATACCGTTATCCTCAAATTGCGCCCTGCTTACTCTGTCTTCAAGACTATGAAAGGTCCACGCAGTACCGGCAGGTATCCGGCACCTTCCCCCGCTTAAACCTGCGTCTTTGTGTTTTGAAATAATCATTATTCCAAACCGCTCGTTCAAATACTGAACCGTTTGCCGCATCCGGAGGAAAAACCCTGTAGCAGCCTGATATGCTTCCCCTGCCATCGACATAGAGCACTCTATTAAAGCTTCTGCATTTTTGCACATCAATCTCTCGCTTTAACAATTTAGGAAATCTAACTGCTAAGCCAGGCGGTATCGGGATCTGGGAGAATGTTTCTGTGGCGCTCTGGTCTTCGGCAAATAAACACTCCCCTATATCACAGCCGGGCAGTGTTGAAGGTATAAGGTTATGAAAATCTATAGAATCCACCCCTAAAGAGGCGGCCAATTCAATCATGGGCTCCACAATGGCAAGTCGAGATTTTTTGAGCACGCATGACAAACCAATGTTCATAGGCAATGCCATGCGATTGCGCACTTCAATCAATCCTCTTATTCCTTCAATAATGCGGTTAAAGGTGGATTTTGAGACATTGCAAGTTGCCTCAAAATCGTCTTCTTGTGCAGTGATTAGGCTAATGGAGATGAAATCTGGTGAATACTTGACCATCTCATCCAAGGCCGAGGAGAGAAGCGTTCCGTTCGAGACGATGGATACGCGCTTCTTTTTCTGCTTCGCGAAGCTTACCATCTTAAATATCTCAGAGTTGACCAAAGGCTCTCCGATGCCCGCCAGGCAGACATTCATTGCCTTGGGATACTTCTCCATCACGTGCTTATAAAGATCAAATGAGAGATCCTCGCACGGGATGTGATACCCGGCTGTACTTTCAACCAGCGACGTCGGTGCATGATTCATGCACATCTGGCACTGCAGAGTGCATCGATCGGTAACGTTGAAGATCAACTCTACGGGCTGATAAATAGCGATCACGCCGAGGTTGACCCGTGCGAGCGCGGCGTTGAAAATCTGTGCCGGTGTATGGCCATCAACCAACTTGACTCTTAGTGCTCGAACTAGACTCATCTACCTGCCAACCTCTTCCCGGTTTCTTTTTCCCAGCGCTCAATTACTTCCTTAAACAGAGCCTCGTAACAGGACGCCAAGACTTTATGCGATCTGTTGCGCACGGCAAACTCCCGCGCGCCTCGCGCAAGCTTTGATCCTAGATGCTTGTCGTTCATATATTGCAGAATGCTTGTTGCCGCTGATTCAGGGTCCCCCGGCCGAACCAAAATGCCGGTCTCATTGGGAATAACAGAATCTTTAAGACCCCCTACCGCTGTGGCTATAACCGGGATACCGCAGGCCAGGGATTCCTGTACGGAGATCGCTGGTCCTTCTGCGCTAGAAAAAAGTAGCGAGACATCTGCAGCTTGCAGGTATTCTCTAACGTTATCCTTATGACCCAGAAATAAAACATTATCACTGAGAGAGAGATCTCGCACAAGTTTACGCAGGTCACTTTCCTCGGGTCCGTCTCCTATAACAAGGAGCCTTGCATCCGGTGTTTGGTTGACTACCAAACGCCATGCATTAAGGGCTGTCCTATGACCTTTTTCTGGCCGAAGCCTTGCCACACAGGCAGCATAAAATGCATTGTCATGAAGCTGTAGGCTTCGGCGAACATCTCTTTTACCCTGTGATGCAGGCACCCAATAATCGGTATCTATGGCGTTTGGCAGGTAGGTTATTCTCTGCGGATGAATGCCCCAATTAGACAGCTCATCGACGGAGCACTTTGAGACGACCACAAAATGATCCGCCTGCTTCATTGTTCTCTCACACCATGCGGGTAACGCCATAATCTTAGTATCGCTAAGGGCACAAATATGTGGCTCAAGTTCTCCTTCTACCCGAAGAACCACAGGCAGTTTTCCCTTGCATGCTGAAACCACAAACCCAGAGAGGTGCGTTATACCAAAGCCCTGCACAATCGAAAACAACGGCGATTCGGCCCGCAGAGTTCCCCAAAGCGAGGCAAAGTAGCTATAATAACGATGCTGCCTCAGCACGGGGAGCTTTCTCAAGGTAATCCCATGATGACCCATAGTTTGATAACGCAGTTTTGTTGCCGCACCGAAAACCTCGACCTCGTTACCTCGCTCGTTAAGCCAACTGCCTAAAGATATCGCATAACGTTCGGCTCCACCTAACGCATCAGGTGGTAAGTGATAGGTAACGAATGCCAATTTCACTCTCTAATCTCCTTTCCTTCAAATCCAGAGATGTTTAACCATGCTCTCCGCCAAAAAGGTACTTGTGTGGCGAAAATCGCCACACTTACCAAAAGGATTTGTATTGCAGCGGTTACATGAGATGAGGCATTCTGGAAAAAATATTTACTAGCATGAAGCAACGACACGCCCCCGGCCGCCCCAATAAAAAGTGTGAAGACGAATCCCCCAAATTGAGTGAACAAACTCTGCTCCTCAGCAATAAACCCAGACCTAAAAAGGAAAATCATCAAAACAACCGCTGATGTTATATAGAACGCTGAGTATGCTAGAGCGAGACCGGTAATCCCCAATGAAGATACCAATTCTGTTGCAACAAGCCAAAATAGAACAAGGCCGGTTAATATCGAAACGGCGACTTCTCTAATCTTTCTCTCAGCATAAAGAGCACTAATAACTGCAGCGGTCGGAGCTGCGATAAGAATACCGGAACTCCACAAGATTATTTTTCCAAGTAGAACAATATCCTTTGCGTTAACCTTACCCCAACCAAAAACTAGCGTGATAATTGGCTCGCGTGCGATTAAGTATATAGCGATAATTGGCGGCATTACCAGTAAGGACGACCATACCATTTTCCAAAATAAAACCTGAGACCGTCGTTTTTCATTGCTGCTGAGCGATTGCGTTCCTGCTATGGCTAGACCGCCCGACATTAAGCTTACTACGGTCGTGTTTAGCAAGATTCCATAGTTTAGCAAAGTTATGCTTCCGGATGGCAGATAAGACGCAAATCTTTTGTCCATTAATGAGCTAGCGAAGAATAGCATTCCAATTAATGACAAAGGAAACGACATGCGAAGCACCTCTTTTGCTTTTGCCCACTCCACCCTCTCTCGAGGTACTTTGATTGATTTCACCCTGTAGAGCAAAGCAAAACTAGCCACAAGGCGCACAAGGCTACCTGCTGCAGTCCCCCAGGCAATAGAGCTTACGCCATACGAACCGCCAAACAAAAGAGCACCGATCATGCCGCCCAAGCTTACGAAAGCCGGCGAAAACGATGCGAGACCCATTTTGCCTTGCGCGTAAAGAATTCCTGTAAGCCCAAATGCCACACCGTTAAGTACAAATGCAAGTGCGTTAACTTTAAGCAAGTTTATGGCCAACTCGCTACACCTGACCATAAGCCCCGGCATTATGCTATGTAATACAGGTAAAGCAAATAAACCCAACATTGTCCCAATAACGATAAAAATCATTCCTATGATTATGCTCGTGGCACTTGCAACACCTGTAAAACCAGACCCATTATCCCTATCACGGAGAAGCCCGGATACCAGAGAATTTAAAAAACCGCCGCCAACCCCGGCCAAAAAGAAATTAGCGATAGAATTGGTTGCAAGGTAGACATCAAGTGACCTGCCAACCCCAAATCGGGAAATAAAGGTTAACTGCGCCGCATATGCTGCAACCAGCGCAAAATTGCCCCAGAATGTTGCGCTAATAGCTTTTTTGCGAAATGAGGCCCCCAAAACCCTTTCCTGCCTTTCGTGTTCGATATTCAATCTGTTGCTTGACCTGGTTTCCTTGCTACGGCCATTAGGAGTTCTGATGTAATCTTTGGTACACTATATCCCGCCCAAACCAAGGTTCTTTCGATTGCGGCACTTAGAAATGCTCTGCGGAAGTTACCCAGCGCTCTTCGCAAAGAGCGTGTAAGACAGTTGGGCGGCGGAGGGATTGGAGCCCAGAGCGTGATATCAACGTAACCAATATCTTTTAGCACCTGATGCAGACTTTCCTGCGTATATCCTACTTCGTGAGTAAAATCTATATACCTAGATTGACCGACAAAAAGAGCGCCCATATTCGGCACTTTTATCAAAAGAGTTGCACCCGGCCTAAGGGCTTCTTTAACTGAGAGCAGAAACGGGATTGTCTGATGTTTGGGTATGTGTTCAAGCACGTCATCAATCACTATGGCATCGTATGGCCCTGTTTCTTTTAGGTATCTCTCGGTATCTTCAGTTAAATCTACTTGAGAGTTTCTAGCGACAGTAGAGGCAAGCCGAACCATATTCAAAGATATATCAACACCGATAGGCGAGCGATAGCCCTTCTGTTCAAGGCACCTTAAGAATTGACCGCCGCCACAGCCCACATCTAGAATTCGTGCTTCTGGATCTTTTGGTAGAAAGGAACCATAGTTGGCCCAATAATAATCTGCTAGATCATCTAAAGTCTGTTGATCAAATTGGTTCTCTTGGACGTAGAATTCGGCATAACCTAGACGAAGATAATCTATTTGCATATGATCTATAGGTTGATGATCCTCATTTAAATCTATTCCTGACATATAATAAGCCCCCTTTCCATTAACACCGCACCCATAGTGCGAACCAGCAACGTAAGCTACGGAAATAAATATTGCCGTCCAGGTCTAATCTTTACGCGCAAGAAAACCAATCATATAGCCAAATCCCGGCAATACCGTTGACAGTATGGGCTCAACCAAACCGACAAAATAAATAACTGTACGCTGAATCACTTTTGGTAACCTGCTAAACATGATAAAGCCGGGCAAGTAGCATGCGCCTACTTGCTTGATAATCTTAAAACCATGCTTCCTTAACGCACTCCTAACTTCCGCTGATGTTTTCCAACAATCATACTCATGATCCCATGGCTCTTTGCCGCGCCTCACGCGCATCCATTCCAGCAGTTTTCTATCTACCCCGTATAGGCTCTGCCAGTTCGGTGTTGTCACAATTAACGAGCCGCCGGGGCATAGTACACGCCAGATTTCATGTATCGCTAATCTGTAATCCGGAATATGCTCAATAACTTCACTGCAGATAACTAGATCGAATGTGTTATCATCAAATGGCAGAGCACATGCATCTGCAACTTTTAATTCAATGCCTTTAAGACCTTCGGTTGCGAGCCGACGCGAAGCCTCTCTCAACATTCCCGGAGAAAAATCTACGCCGGCTAACGAGATGTGCGGATATCCATGACCGAGCGCGGATAAATCGCGCCCGTTACCGCATCCTATATCAAGCACACGGTCACCTTGTTTAAAATCAGCCAAAGTCAATACTTTCTGCTGCCTGACTATTTGTTCATAGTTAACAGTCAGAGATTCCTCAATAGCCTGATCTCGCCCGACCGCCGCGGTATCGAAGAATCTAGCAATGCTTTCTTTTTTTAACATCTCTAATTCCTAACTCTCAGTCAGTTATCCTGAATGCCTGCAGGTTCAAGGTAGGGCAACTTAATATGTTTAGTACGCGGCATGGTTAATGAGACGGAGCCTCTCTCTCGGAGGATAAGGACACGGGTCAACCAAACTCATACCATCTTTAAGCACATTAAGGATTTGGGGAAGCTCGCCCAGACTGAACTTCCTGAGCAGGCTACCAACCCGTGTTAGCCGAGGGTCATAGCCTCTGGGCCAGGCATACTTATTCCGATCATGCCTGGCTACAGGGTTTGCATCAAGGTATCTTTTAAGAATCTGATCATTAAAAAACCCGGCAATACGATAGCCCATATATTTTTCTCGCAATAAGCTGTTCGCCACGAGCTTACCTGTCTTACCCGCCCCCAGCATTATCACAGGTTGATCCCTTAGACCAGCTCCGGCTAAAACCTTTTTTGCCATTAGCCTCCCTGCGGGCAATAAGACAATCAACATAAGATAACCCAATACGAGAACTGTTCGTGAGACATAATCACCCAGCTGACCCAAAGAGATGATCGCCAGCATAAAAGCCAACGTAATTGCTTTAACTTGTTGCTTTGTCTCTTCCCTGTAACTAAGCCGCTCGGTGTGGAGACCTTCATAGGTTAGACACAGAATATAGACCGAAAGGGTCATCCATAATCGATTTAGCATGATTTTAGGTACTTCTACATTGTTTATTGAAGCAACAACAGGCAGAATCTTCATCCGTATTATAAGGGCTGTGAAAAAAGCACCTAATACGCAGACCAAATCTGTCATGGTTAGAATTAGCGTTGCTAAAAACTGAGAAGCAGTCTGCTTACGGTTTACCCCAGGCAAAAAAACATTTTCTAACTCATCTGTTAATAAAACGCTAGCTTCTACTGCTAAATCCTGAGATGTTTCTGACATTAATTGAACTCCCCTGCCGCTTATTGCCTTACCAAGCGTATTACCTGTATCTAATTGCGCTAAGATCTAGCAGTACAGGCATAGGTTAAATGGACATGCTCTTTACCGTCTCTTCATATATTTCTTAAAGCCTAATATTTTAAACTACTATCGCTTGATATTAATTATCTTTACTAGATAATTAATACGCCCCTTTTCCTGCTAATACCACGCCCAAAGTTCGAGCGAGCAGCGTAATGTCTAGCCACAGGGACCAGTTACGAACATACCAGGATTCGAGGCCTAGCCGGCCTTCAAAATCTATCTTGTTGCGGCCGCTGACCTGCCATAAGCCTGTTACACCGGGTCGGGCCGACAAAATGGATGTGGCATGGGTTCCCAATCGGGTGAACTCTCCTGGCAGATAAGGACGCGGGCCGACCAAACTCATCTCTCCCTTGATCACGTTAAATATCTGCGGAAGTTCGTCGAGGCTTGTTTTCCTAAGGAGTTTCCCTGCCCGCGTGACACGTGGATCGTACTCTTTGAGTTTGGCGTACGTCCTCCACTCCATTTGCGCCCTATGATTACCCTCAAGATGCTTTTGTAGAATCTCTTCGTTATTTACATACATGGTCCGGAACTTGTAGAATTTAAACGCCGTCCCGCCCTTTCCAATACGGGAGTGCGAGAAAACTGACGCCCCCGGCGAATCGAGTTTGACTGCGACCATGATGAGGAGCATAATCGGCAATACGGCAATCAAGATAATGGTGCCTACGACTAAATCGAAAAGGCGTTTTGTAAACGTCTTTAATGGGTTTGCAAGATTGTTGCGGATATGAAGCGAGAGCATTTGCTCATCAATTGAGTAGTTAGCTTCGATGCCTATAATCGGTACGCCGACGAGATCGGGAATTACCGCTACCGAATCGGCTTGCCGTTGGAGATGGTTTACAAGCGCTACGAGTTTGCCGGCTGACATTCCCGGGGTTGCTATAATAATATGGCGAGCACCGGTTTGCTCCATGATCCGATCACAGTCACTGAAAGTCCCCATAACGGGAAAACATGCGCCGTTTACTTGGATGTATTTAGCGCGCTTGATTGGATTATCATCCAAGAAACCGGCGACACGGTAACCCAAGAAATGGTCCCGCAATAACATGCGAGCGACCAATTCGCCGGTTTTACCTGCACCCAAAATGAGGACAGACCGGGTTCCAAAACCAATCCGTGTTAGAATAGTTTTTGTTGTTAACCGTGCGAGGGGCAATAGAATAATTGAAATAAGATAGCCTAAAACCAACACTGTGCGAGAAACTTCATTGCTCATCTTGCCTAACGAAACAACGGCGAGCATGAGAATAAAAGCCAGCGTCATAGACTTTACTAATCTCTTAGACTCCCTCCAAAACGGCAATCGCTTTGAATATAAATTTTCATAAGTGAGACATGCGAGGCCGATGATTAAAACCCACCATAGCTGGTCGATAAGCCTTGAAGGAATCCCGGGGGTAAACGCCTTGGCTAATGGAGGCAGTGCGTGTAAGCGAATAAGAATCGCGAGATAGAGGGCCATAGCCAGGGTGATAATATCTGCCATAGCTAGAACCAGCACTACACCCAACTGAGAGAAAACTCGCCGGCTTCTAATTTGGGGCGAAATCTGCTCCACAACATCTACTTGCTCAATTACGTCGGGATGTAATAGAACGTCCTTGGCTTGATCGTTATCTATACCGTACCTTGTCCTAGTATTTCTCATATGTCTCTTAGTAGCTGACCCTTCCAATGGTAATGGCTATTTAGTAATACCAAATATTGATATTACAATATTCGGCGATCTGTATTTAACCGATTTACTACTTTTTTAAACATGTGCTTCCAAGTATTAGCGCATGTCTTTTAATAAGCACTAAGCCATGTTAATGGCTTCGTAATCCCGTAAAAGGGCTTAAACTAAAAACAACCTCGAAAAAAGATACCGAAGCAAAAAAGATAAAAGGCAAGTGTACAAATTATGTGAAATATTCGTGCGAAGCTTTGCTATGCTAGGTCAAGTCCCAATCCGTCTGTAAATAGCGGCCTTGATCACGCAGCGGTGATAGGGACTTTTGCCTCCTTTTGACGCACGATGATCTTAACATCGAATAAAGGCTACGGTGCCTGGGGTGAGGTGGTAGCACAAGATAACGTACTTGACGGTGCCATACTTGACCGGCTGCTTCATCATTCAGTCACCATCAACATCAAGGGTGAATCCTACCGGCTTAAAGACAAACGAAAAGCCGGCGTTCTCTCAGCAAAGGAGGTGGGTCAATGATTCTCAGGGGGTCAATTTTCAACCGGCGTTGACAATCTGCCAAATGACCGTATTGCCAGTATCATCTGCTAATTTACTGTTCATATTGCTGTTATATATTATCATGGCTAGATTACTCATTTCTTAATATTCTCCAATTTCGATAAATTAAAACGTTTAATAGGGATTGGTTTTTTAGTGGTTTTTAGGGATAAATAAGTGTGATAACGCCTGCATCGGTACGGTCTTTGATAAAGAGCAATGATTAGTACCCAATTAGGTGATTGATAACATAATGATGATGGGTACCTTAACAGCATTTCCTGTATTATTGCCTTGCCCAGACTGAGCAGAAATTTGCTCCATCCATAGGAAACTTATATGCTAAATTCCTGCATAAATATAGCCATCTATTGCTTAGGTTGCCCTCGTAGTAAGGACCCATAAAGGAATAGGACTTTACATAGATAAGACACCAAAACCCATCGAAGTTCTGCTGCAAAACTTCAAAATCGAATCCTCGACCCGCTTCCGCTTCTTCGATTGTATGTGCGACATGAAAATCAACTAGCAGGTCGATGGCAGAGGCTGATGGCTTTCTTTTAAACAAACCTCTATGAAGCGCCTCATTTGCAATCTGATTAACGAAATCGTTTTCTAGCCCAACCATCCTCTTGAATCTTCTTAAATATTTTTCTGGTGAAAAATATCGCCTCCATTCATTCTTTCTCTTCTCCCCTAGAAAACGTTCATAATTTTCCATGCATTCACGATTGCTATAGAACCTATTTGATGGTTCGTGCCCGGCCAACCAAATAGCGTTACGCGCAAGCAAAGGCAGTACGTGGTTAATGGTTTCTTTGGGATTAGGCAGATGATGGAGCAATGAGTTAGTTGCGAGCAAATTATAAGGACCTTGATTAGCCGGGACCACTCCAAGGTCAGAGCAAAAGAACGCCTTTGGAAAGATTGGCGAAATTGCCGAATGGCAGGAATCAAGCATCTCTAAAGATGGATCGTAGCATACAATGCTTTCTATGCTGCCTTGCGGTAGGTTTTGGATAAGCTGTTTAGCTTCAAACCCCGTACCACAACCAATATCAAGAATACGCCATGCGCGATTTGGGTATTGCTGCAAACTATGTTCGATCATTTCTTGCCAAAGCAAAGGAAGCTGGTCGTGTATTTCTGGGTGCTGGGTATCGTAAATGCTTGCCTCACATGCATGGTAAAGCTTATTCATTTCAATTACCAGCTCGTTTATGGGCAGCTGAGGCCCGTAAGATTGAAGAAAATCGGCTGCATACTGCGTATTTGCCATAAGTTACCGCCTTTCAGTACGTAAAATCAGCTATACCTTAGGGTTACATTCAACCATATACCCTTATTTCAACATAATCATTGCTGATATCCATAATGAGGATTGAGGATACAATTACCCGACCAACCTGATAACCAGGTCTTCCATGATTCCTTCAGGGGGGTGCGAGCTTGATTCAAGTGCGATATCAGCCTCGATCAAGTGATTAAAAATCTTAACTAACTCGCCCACTGAGAAATTATGGCTTTGCGCTCTAAGCTTAGCTACGGCAAAATATGGTAGTTTTTTACCCTCAGCTCCCGTTAGATGCTCGATGAGGTACTTGTTATCGTGCTCTTCCTCCTGCCGTAGAATCGTTGTGAGAATATCGAGAGCGCTCTTTACTTTGCGCTCACCGATGCGGTCGATGAGATCGAATCCCGAGGTTTCGATCGATTTTGCCAGCACGGCTTCGGCTTGGGACTTTTATTGAAGATGTGTACGGCTACCTTTTTACAGACACTTTATGACGGGGCCGCTATGCAATAGGCGATTGCTTAACGATTGTCAACGAGAGAAAAATCAAACCGTTGATCTTTCATAAGCACTCCATTATAAGAGATTACTTTTCCTTCTCTTTTTAGGTCTGCCGGTAATTGGCTGAACTCAAACCCTTGAGGTGCTATAACCTTGAAGGTGCTGTCGGGCTTGTTAATGGCTGGCTGCACCTGCCAATCAAGGCTATAGTTTATGCGATCATTATTAGGGATTAAGACATGGGGCAGTTCGTACGTGAGATCAACCGTTTTACTTGCTCTAGGCGCTATTTCTACGTATTGTGAGAAGGCGGTTTTGTCCTTTTCAAAGCCTACTTCAACCTCGCTATCTACTCCGTCTTCCTTTGCCACCAATAATTGGGCGCCTTTCGGCACAAAGATATTGAGCCAGGTATTACTATAGCCACCCTTAGCGCCTAATGGATGCTCTCCAGCCACATATTCCGGCAAGCCGATAAGCGGTGTTTCGTTTGAAATTTTAATTGTTAGCTTTGCGAGCCCTGAGCCATCTGGTCTCAAGTTTATCGAGTAATCGATTTTCTCATGCATGTAAATATCAACCTTATTTCCACCGTGGTTTTGCATTAAAACCTGAAGATAATCATCCGATGTCGGCAGTATCGCACCCGCATAACCAAGGCTTTCTGCCAGCTTTTGTTCTTGCTCATACGTGCTAAAAAACGCCATATGCTTTTCAGAAAGTGCTAAGCTAAGTTGATCTACAAATTTTGTTTTATCCTCAATCTGACCTGAAACCATGTGCTCCCAAACAGCTTTTGCAACATCTGCGAGAAAGTCTTTTCGTTCCTTGTTTTCGGGATAGTGCGCATACGCCTGCACAAGTGTCCAATCAACAACATTATTGGCATCTACATCGATAGACGCCCCCGGAATCTTAACAGGCCCTATTGCCACCAGTAAATACTTGAGCGCTACTGGATCAACGCTAATTACGCCGTCTACGCTATCACCTGTCACGCTCTTATAAAGCTTAACCAATAGCCTGCTTACAGTAGGAAAATCAGGGCTCATATTGACATTGAGCCACATGCTTGTTCCCTTAAAACGGCTATACCGGGAAACAAAATCCTCCGGTGCGTCTACTGGTGGCTGATTTTTCTTCTCAAGCTTATGTATTTCATCAAAAGCATCGAGCGTGAACTTGCCATTTTCAACTGTTATCACGCCATAGCTTCCAATAAGACCACCTGTTGCCCTTAGCTCGGCATTATTTTGAACAGCTAGAAAATACCGCCGTTTGCCGTTTGCGCCCAGAATACCCGGCAATGAATCAACTGCTTGCTTTGCATTCTTGGTTATGCTTCTCAGCTTAGGCAACTGCTGCCCAAGCTCGTCTCGTGCTCTCTCAATTGAAGAGAGCAATGTAGGGTTCGGCATCTTTCCATACTCGGCAACCGCTAGGAGAGAATGAAAATTAGCCTGGTCGAAATAAGGTTTTGCGGCGATAAAGGGTCGTAAATCAATTTGTCCATTATTAATACCAAGGTCAATCTTTCCATTTTTCTGCGGGAAACTCATTGATGCCCGCATAAGCGCGTCGCCAGCGAGCGTGGCTTCTATGCCGGTAGACGTTAGTTGCCTAAGAGCCAGAACATTCTTATTGACAACAGGTACTGGGGTTAAGATGCTAACGCTCGGGCGATTTAATATTTTGCTTGCACTTAAAAAATTATCTTTCGATTGCTTAAAATGCTCCCCTGCTCGTCCAAGCTCTGCTTTTTCTGATTCGAGGTAAGCCAACTGCAGGTTATCGCTGCCTTGAAGTAAAAAATGTTTAGCGCCCATGAGGTCGGTCGCAAGCACAACACCATAGGCTACAACGAGCACAACCACGATAAGGCTTGAAAGCAAAACTAATATTTTGTTCCTTATTGCTAATGGCTTAGTAGGCCTATGCTGTGACGTTTGATTTTTCTTTTTCATAATCACCTACTGATACTTTCGCAATTAAATAGTCATGTTCGACTTGTTTATTGCCCCTAATCTTAGCGATTAAACGGTTTTTCTTACGTGCCGTTGCTCGCTGAGAATAAGAGCCATCGTAGTGGTAATAGCCGCTTTTATTAGCTATTTTTGTGTTGCTTATTACAAAACCGATTACGCGAGCCCCTACCTTATCAAGCGCATCTTTAGCCGGAACTAATTCGCTCTTCTTTGTCTTTCCAAGGCTTGTTATCAAGAGAACAGCGTTTGCTTTAGCTCCAAGAATCGCGGTATCAGCCATTGTTAAAATTGGAGGGCTGTCTAGAATTATCAGGTCAAACTCGTCTCTTAAATCGGCAAGAAGTGCATCCATTCGATCAGAATTTAACAGATCTGCAGGGTTCGGAGGAATCGGTCCGCTTGTTATAACACGTAACCCTTCTATGTTTGTCGCCAACATAACGGAATGAGGACGTAAAGCGCCGGCTAAAACATTGGAGAGCCCGGCACTGGCCGGTTTACAAAAAATGCCACCCAAGCTGGGTTTTCTTAAGTCGCAATCAATTATAAGTACCTTAAGCCCGGCTTGTGCAAGCACAATTGAGAGGTTTGATGAAATGGTTGTCTTGCCTTCTCCAGCACCGGCACTTGCTACTACGAGCGTCCTTATTGATTGATCAAAGTTAAGATACTGGAGATTTGTTCTGAGGCTTCTGTACGCTTCTGAAATCATAGAGCTGTTGTCATCTAGAAGAGATGGATCGCTGACATAAGGGATCCTACCGAGGGATGGTAGCGTAACAAGCTGTTCTATTTCATCTAATTCTTTCACCGTATCATCAAGCATTTCTAAAAGAAAAGCGAGGCCGGTGCTTGCTATTAGCCCAACTAAGAGAGCTAGAATCGCGTTCGAAAGGGGTTTTGGCTTCACTGGTTTAAGTGGGACTACGGCTTGTTCAACTATGCTTACGTCTATCGACTCAGATAAAGATGCGACTTTTTCAGTCATTTTGATTAATTCAACGGCATACGTATTAGCTAGATTCTTCGTTCTAACTGGGTTAGAATCGCTAATTGTAAGCAATATAAGCTGGGTATCTTTCACTGGCTCCGCAGTTATCTTCTGCTGTAAATCTTCTGGCAGTAAAGGAAGTTCTAATTTTTCTATAACTTTTTCGGCAAGTGTTCTACTTATTATCATCTGGCTAAAGGTTTTAGCGAGCCGCTCACTCAAAAGTACAGCTTGGTATGACTCACCTGACGATCGATCATTTCCTGTGGCTTGCCTCTGAGAAACTAAAACTTGAACAGAAGCCTCATATACGGGAGACATGCGAACGGTCACTATTATCGCAGATAATAAACAAACTAGCGCGCCGAGAATAATTATCGTTTTCCTCTTGTTTATAACCCCTAAGAATTTAAGAATATCAGCCTGTTCTTCCAAGATATGCCCACGCTTCATATTATTCTCCTACCTCTTCCTCACTGCTTAATCCTTATATCCCTTTTCAAAATTTCTAAACGTACAAGAGATAGCTTAATATGAGACTATCTGTGTAATTACTATGTTTAGCCCTTTTTTAATTCACCAACAGATTCCTGTGACCTGAGCCCAGAAACTTATACAATGCGCATTTGGAAGAATCGATTATAGTTAGCAGCGAAGCGCGCTTAAAACTTAAAAGTTCAAATCTCTTCCTGGGTCATCATTTTCAGAAATGAAAAAACGCCTATAGAAAGGCGTTTTTTCAAGCTTAAAACTATGTAGCCTAATCCAACGCTATTCGAACCAGAAAGAGCTGGTTGACGGGTTGGAGGGATATTTTATGGGGCTTTAATATATTTCTAATTCATAAAAAGCTCTTCATTCTAGCGCGCGATCTGCTTTCCTGCGCTGAATGAATAAGCAATCGCCCCTTTTGAGCAACCATCAACACATGTTCCGCAGAGAATACACTCGCTGTTTGTCATGGAGCCCCTCTGGACCATCTGGTTGACATCCAAACTCATGGGGCACTTCTTTGTGCACGTCCTGCAGCTAACACACTTGTTCCTGTCGGAAGTCAGACGAAGACCTGGTAATTTCAAGAGCCTTCCGATCTCATCGCCGATCACCATAAACGGCGCCATCCAACAGAAGCGGTGACAAAATGCTCGTCTCCCCGTCACAAAGGCAGGTACGGCAATGAGCAGTATGACGATATAAAATATTACATAGTTAAAAGGATCGGTCACTGATATGCCGGACTCCATTTGATAGAAAGGTTTTATGGAATGCAGCCCACCCGCTCTGATTGCAAAAAAGGCGATGGTCGTGATCCAGGGCACCCAGATAAAGTACTTGATCCAATTTCTCTTGCCGCCTTTCACCGTCTTATCCTGCACCACGAAGCATGCTTCTTGGAGACCAGCGCCTGGGCAAAGCCAACCGCAGAATGCCCTCCCCAAGAAAAGAGCGAAGAAAAACAGTGCTGTAAAGATAATAAAACTGCCAACCACGATTCCCTTCGCTGCGCCCTCGATAATCAACGCTGGCGAAAAGTAATTAAGAGTAACTGGAAACAACAGAAACGAGATTAAAATTAATGCTTTTCTTATGCGCTGCCTTTTCATCTAGGACTCCTTTTCATATCCAGTATCGTAGTCGCCTCGCAGCCAAGCGCCGTTAGCGAGAACTCCAACAAAGCTTCTTTCCATTGGTTTATTTCATCTTTTGTAAGAACATGAACGTCTGGAATAGCATTCGCCGCCGCTATGACAAATGCTGCGCTCTCTTTCGGATATTGCGTTGTAAAAACGCCTTCACTTACACCTTGGCTGATGATCTCCTCGAAAGCCGGGTTCAGACGCTGAGCCACTTCTTCGACCAGCAAGAAATGAACTAGCTTGCTGTGCTCTTTATGGAAGTGATCCATCACATCTCTCTGATCCAGGGAAATAAAAGATATTTCAAGTATTTTAAATAGTTTTTCGACAGCCCCAAGGCCAGGTGTTTTTGCAATTACAGAGACGGCTTCGCAATACTTTTGAGCCATATTCTTTGCAAGCTCTCTGATGAGATCTTCCTTAGAATCAAAGTACAGATAGAAAGTACCCGCCGCCGCTCCGGCAGCCTTCGCAATAGCTCCAACTGATGTACGAGCAACGCCATTTTCGGCAAATAATCGTTGGGCTGCAGCTAAGAGATCGGACCGCCAATGCTCCGGTGATTTCTTGGTTCTAGCCATTAGTATCCTCCTAAATGAATGAACGTCATTCATTATAGTTTTACGTTCGGCTTCTGTCAATACAAACTAAACCCTGTGTTTCCAAAGACTAACCCTAAAATCTTTGGCCTGGGCCATTAGAAGCGGGCCCAATCAAGGCGTCGATAAAAACTGAAGCGCTGGACGGTTTTGGCGCGTAAGGTTATGTGAAAGAAGATGTCCGACACAACGGAGATGAACTGATAGCGAATCTAGTGCTAACTGGCTTAAAGAGTATGCGGTTATAAACCTATGTCTGGTAAAGATATTACAGTTCAAATCCCTTGTCGGGTCATCGTTCCCCGAAATGAAAAAACGCCTATGGAAAGGCGTTTTTCGGTCTTAAAACTGTGTAGCCGCGATGAGCCACTATTTGAACTACGAGTACCAGTTAGACAAGTTAAGGGATTATTTTGAGAAGCTTTGATTTGAGGCGCTGGAGATAGAGTGAACTTCGATGCTTTTCATTAGTGCATGTGATATATTGGGGCTTTCAAGTCGCATTATGCTTTCTTCTGCGTTCCCGAAGCTCAAAAGATTTACACTCCCATACCATACTATCCTTTGGTCGATAACTGCAAATTTCTGATGTATATTTGATTTGAACATTATATTGATACCTGCATTCCTCAACACATCGAAAATGCGCTCTAAGACCGTTCTATCCTTCTCTTTAAAATCTTCGACCGGCCTAGTTATGACGGTTATTTCTACCTGCCTGCCAACCATAGCGCCAAAATATTGCAGCATTTGCGCAACTCGTCTTTTGGTGACGAAGGGACTGACTATCAAAACCTCTCTTGCAGCATTCACAATGTCGTTGCTATAAACTGGTAAAAAGCTGTTCTTGTCAAAGATAATATCTATTGACTCTACGGCAATACTGTCGCCTTTTACTTTATACCCGATTGAGGCATAACCATTAAGTCTTTTGTTGTACATTTTTTCAAGCATCCTTACGTGGATATCTATATAATCGTATATCTGCACCTCATTTTTATTTTCGTATAATCTGTGCAGCCTGCCTGCGTATTGCTGCAATGTGCCTTTCCATGAAATAGGCATTGCTAAAAACAGAGTATCAAGACGGGGCTCGTCAAAGCCCTCGCCAATGTATTTGCCTGTAGCAACTAAAGTTACCTGTTTATCGAGCGGCGTTTCAGATATCTTTGCCAACATCTTCTTGGTTTCCTTGGCACCCATGCCGCCGGTTAAAGCTATTACATCGGGGATTCTCTCACTCAGCTTTTTTGCAAGCAGTTCGACATGTGCAGTTCGTTCAGTTAAAACAAGACAGCTCCTACCGCTTTCGTAACTTTTTATGACATCGTCTATGATTTGCCGATTTCGTAGCTCGTTGCCAGCTATTTCGGTATAGATTTCTTGAATCGTTAATTCTCTTTCGTCTTTGTCTGTCGGTGCTCTAAAACCTGTAAACCTTGGTATCACATAGTGTGCAAAAGGCCTCATTTCTGCTTGTTCTTTGGCCTTCACCTGAAAACGAATGGGCCCACACTGCATAAATATGATCGGTTGATGGCCATCTTTGCGAACAGGTGTTGCGGTTAGCCCTACTACATATTTTGCCTTCGCCTGCTTTAGCACTTGTTCAAAGCTGAAGGCAGATATGTGGTGGCACTCGTCTACGATAACCTGGCCGTAATCAGCAATGAGATCTTTAATCTGACCCTTGAAGTTCAAGGACTGGATGATCCCGATGTCAATTACGCCAGTCGGTTTGACTTTACCGCCACCGATAAGGCCGATCTCTTTCGGTGATCGGTTAAGAAAAGTCGCCAATCTCTCCCGCCACTGGTTCATTAATTGCCGCCGATGAACTAAAACGAGCGTATTGACCTCTCTCTCAGCGATAAGCCACGCCCCGATAACTGTCTTGCCGAACGCAGTTTCAGCGCTAATAACCCCTATGTCGTGCGCCAATACTGCGTTGGATGCTTCTTGCTGCAAAGGGGTTAGCTCACCGTGAAATCCTGCATCAATGTGGTTTCCGGCAAAACGCTCGTCAAGTAACTCCGCCATAACGCCATGCTCGGCTAACGTTTCCAGCACGTCGCCTAAACAACCACGAGGAAGCCCGATGTAGTTGTCGAAATCGTCAGCACAACTTATTATCCTCGGTTTGCCAAACGTTGATAGACGCATCGCTTGGGCTTTATAAAATTCAGGATTTTGAAATGCCGTCAGGCTCACCAGGCGGTTAACCATGGCGGGAGGAAGTCCACATTTTTCAATATAAATCAAGTTACTTAAAACTATGCAAACACTGTCTGGAAGCTGGCCGTCAGTTAACTTAAGCTGTCTTACGCCTGAAGGTGGAAGAGCCCATGGTTTATCATCGGCCTCCTCTGGAAAACTCGCCCGTACACCAATAGCATCACCATCCGAGACCAATTCTTTTATAATCCGACCAACGTCATCGGCTGCTATCCGATCAATGCTCGACAGAAACGACCACTGGTCGGCATATGGCTCAAAATTCGCATCAAGGAATAAGCTGTTCCCATTCTTCTTGGCCTCAAGCTGTAGTGGAAGTGCTATCAGATTCCCAAAACCGCCTTTAGGCATGGTATCCTGATTGGGAAACAAACGGTCATATGAATCAAGGCCGAGCTGATGTCGCTTTTCCATTGTTCGTGTCAACAGCGCGCACCCGAGTTTGCGCGCGAGCGATGCGGAAATCGGCCGATTAAAGAAAACCCATACATGAGCACCCTCTCCGGACCGGGAACGCTCGATTGCTGCAGGGATTTTTACCTCTTTGCAAGCCAGCGCAAAAGCCTCAACATCGTCCCTCCAAGCGACTTTATCGAAATCGATCGCAAGAAACCAACAGGTCTCGTCTAACAAAAGCGGGTAAATCCCTACCGTATGTTTTCCCGACAGATGATTGCTAATGACTTCATCCGTAACCGCTCGAAGTTCACGGTTCTTGCATTCCGCACACTTTATTCTCGGCTTTGCGCATAGTTGTCTGTCCCACTCATGAAGGCAAGCAGGTGAATAGCCAATTTACCACTTCTTCCTTCCCAGCGCATGGCAAAAACATCTTCACGTCCCCTAAAAAGACTTTTAAATAAAGCTACTTTGGCATCGGGAGTCGAAGGGTTCTTTATGACGCTAGGAGCCTGAGCGGTTGCAAAAGCTGTAGTTTGTGCTGATTTGACCACCACTGTCGGCAATCCAAGCTGTTCCCTCAGGCGGCAATTCTCGTCACGAAGCCTGGTATTTTCCGCCAGCGCTATCTCAAGTTGTGATCGAAGGTCATCATGCAAATCCATATTTCCCTTTCGGAGAAATCCCATATCTTTTGCAATGCCCCTATATGCGTTTGCTACTCTAAATCATTTGAGATCAAATAGCTCAACTATTTTAGTTTTCAGATCATTAATGACGTCCTTAAAATTTGGGAGTTCAGCTAGCTGGTGGCAAAGGGTTTTCTCCCAAGCATTAGCATGAGAATCGAGCCTTTCAGGGGTAAAGAAATCATTTATCCCCGTAAAAGCGACTTTTTTATGCTCGCATTTCTTATAAAAGCCACGAACAAGCTCGCACAAGTTTATCTCGTGGGTGTTTTTGCATAACAGGCTCCAGAGGTCGTAGATGTCACGTGGCCTATTCCTTTGTAGTATGGAGCGAAGCTTCTCGGCAACAATTTCCTCAAGAGCATAGACCCTGATTTCTCGAGCACACATATACTCATCTGAATAGCCATGAATAAGCGATAACTTGTTTGTTGGGAAGATAACGTCCTCGTAAAAGGTTATATCCAACTTAATTCTGGGTGGTGAGCTAGACCTATTTTGCATTGGCCCCACATACGCAACCTTACTGGCAAACGCCTCCTCTCCAAGCACATCGCGAGTTCTTTCGAAGCTAACAAGGCTAAAACTAATACCGCTTAGAGCACTAACCGATCTAGCGACATTTTGTAGTCTCTCATAAAGAATCTCTTTGGTAAGCTGTTCCGAGCTTATAGCAACCGTAAAATCAAGGTCTTCAGAAAAGCGGTAATTAGGAAAATACACTTTCCTAAGAGCAGTGCCACCTTTAAAAACTAATGCTTCTGCAAGAACCGCATCAGCATAGATACCGCTTAGAAACCAGGAGATGACATAATCTCGTTCTATTGTGTTCGGATCAACGTCTAACGTCCTGGCAAACTTGGTGACCTCGGCTTTTAGTATCATCCAACTACCCTCTCATCAGCTGTTGTGATGTCTTCGACATTTACGATTACATGCCACTTTGCATTGTACCGACCCCGTTTTGGTTGGGTAGGATCAAGTAGACTATAGCCCTTAGATATGTGCTTTTGCCACTCGATCAACCATGGATCAACGGGTAACCTTAAGGATTCTGCTAAAAATCCTAAGCGCTTAAATACGGCGCTATTGCCTATTTGATGGGCATGTGATGTCAGTCTTTTTAAATCAACACCATCTTTAATACCTTCAGAGAGGCCCTTTGCTGCCTCAATAATTCCACCACAGAACTTCGGTCGGTCAAAACAATCAACGATCGTCTTCTCCTTATCGGTTATCTGCACTGGCTTATTATTAATCCATACGGCCGTAACCCCAAAGAACTTCTTAGGGGATAGAAAAATTAGGCGATATGGAATATTAAGAAGCTCTAGGGAAGTTGAGGTCTCTCTCTTGGGTGTACTGATAAAAACGGTTCTTGGTATTTGCTCAGTATACCCATAATAATTTAGGGCCGACCAATAAGAAACTGCATATTCTTTTGGTTGTATTTCCAGCTTAAGATTATGGTTAGATTCTTCAAGACTCGCAATATGAGCCCTAGCTGATATAGCCATAGACCCCGCCACACTAGCAGAAGCCAACACGAAAGAATCCTCACTCCATAAATCCGGTGATTCTGCCTCAAGAGGAACTATTAAGTAATGACCTCTTTTTAAGCGGATGAGCCAACCAGACCTGACAAGACGACTTAAAAGCTGCTTGACAGAAGTACCGCTCTTATCGGGTAATAATTCTTGGGCATCTCTTAAAGAAAACACGGTTTTATTTTCTGTACTTAGGCCTCTAAGTAATTTCGAACCAAGTTTTCCTAGTGTTTGGCTTTCGACAGCCATGATAACTCCTTCATCAATAGTAGTTTATTGTGTCACCAATTATGAACTATTTATTATTTTCGTCAAGTGTTTTGTTCGTCTAAAGCTAATTATTATGTTTCGTTGCAAACGCCTGTTCGCACCGTTCTCGCTTGTTGCTATTGATATTAACCCGCTTTCATTAACACCTTTTATTGAACAAAAAGCGCTTAAAATAAAGAAGATTATGGCTTTGCAAAGCCATAATCTACCAGTTTTGTAGCCCTAATCCAACACTATTCGAGCCAGAAAGAGCTGATAGATAAACTAACCGATTATTTTGAGAAGCTCTGAAGTGAAAATCGGTCTTGCTTACTTAAGAATTTCAATGAGACTATTGAATACGTAAACCCTATCTCTTTGTTTTCCGGATATCTCTTGCAGGATACCAGCTTTCTCAAACTTAGCTAAGAGGTTATAGATTGTCTGATTACTTGCAGCCTTCAAATGCCCTTTAATGCTGGCAAAAGATACTATCGGTGTGATAAAGATAATATCTAGCAAGCTCTGTGCATAAATCGAATTAATCGAGGTAATCTCGGTTTTAAGGCTGTTATAAAGATCAAGAATGCTCATTACTGTAACTTTTGTCTTTAGTGATTCGGTAGTTATGGCGTTTAGAAAGAACTTCAACCAACTATTCCAGTCCTCATTACTACTTACATTGTTTAAGAGTTCGTAGTAAGTCTTACGATTCTCTTCAAAATATTCACTGATATAAAGAAGCGGATATGATAAGAGCCCTCTTTGATACAAGAATAGAGGAATTAAAAGTCGGCCGATCCTACCGTTTCCATCTAAAAACGGATGAATAGCTTCAAACTGGTAATGTGCTAAGCCGATTTGCACAATTGGATCTTGTTCTTTATCTGAATTAATGTAAGTTTCCCAACCGCTCAATAGGGACGATATTTCAGTGGCTGGCGGCGCTATATACGTTGCTTCCTCTATAGAAGCCCCAGGAGAACTGATAAATACTTGTGTTGTTCTGATATTGCCTCTATCTTTTCTAGCTCCTCTGACGGAATCAAGTAAAACATAATGCAGTTTCTTAATCAGATTTTCGCTTATCGGTCGCTTTTCTAATTCTTCAATAGCCAAGCGCATTGCTTGACGGTAATTGATAATCTCTCGAATATCTTTTTCCTTCTCATCAACTTCTGAAGATTTATCTTCTGCCTCGTATTTGAGAACATCTTCAAGAGAAGCCTGCGTGCCCTCTATCCGTGAGCTTAAGACCGCCTCTTTCGTAAGCAGAGGTGAAGTTAATAGATCGGGATTTGGAATGTTGACTAGCAGACCATTGAGTTCGCCAAGCGCACGGTTGGCTGAACTTATCTCCTTGATAAACGCATTATAATCTAATTTTGGGGGTAGTTTTGGTGGTATGAATGGTGCTCTGGCCATGAAATCTCCTTTTAACACTGTTCTAGGACATTAGAATAGTGTTTTTTCTTTAATCTAATTATCGACACTATTTTAGAATAGTGAACTAAGTTATTCTCATTTATATCACTTATTTAGAATAACTCAAGAGGATTTATTCCCGGCATAAGCCTTGACTGTTTTAGTAATTCAGAAACATCAACCGTTCGAACTGAACAGAGGGGTAAATTCATTAGAATGAACATATGTATCATTTAAGTGAATCCTGGGATTTGAACACAGACAGCAGCTCGAAAAGACCAAAGTTCAAATCCTCTCCCGGGTTATCATTTTCCAAAATGAAAAAACGCCTTCCCAGAGGCGTTTTTTCAAGCTATAAAACTGTGTAGCGGGGACAGGATTTGAACCTGTGACCTTCGGGTTATGAGCCCGACGAGCTACCGGACTGCTCCACCCCGCGCCGTTGTGCCGTCTGTGCGGCTAAATCATAATAACACACATCTGTTTTCATTGCAAAAACAACACGGCAGTTATATACTGTAGTACTGTAGTGGTTTCTAATAATGCTGGCAATCGCTGGTATTATATGGTAATATCTTGTTATACAAGCACTCAGGAGGAGTCTATTGTTTCACTACAAGACTGTTAATGTTGTTCTCGCGGTCTTGATGCTGTATGTCCTGGTAGCACCAGTAATAGCTATAGCAGCACCTAATGCAGTTACAGATACACAAGCAACAACTAACGCAGCTTCATCAACTCAATCGAACTCGGATTCTACAGCGACCGCAACTACGGCGGCCCCAGATGCCGTCGGCGCTATACCAGCTGTACCTACGCTAGAACAAGCGCTTGCCGACGCCGATACGGCTGTCAGGCAGGCTCAAGCTCAGAGAATCAGACAAGAACTTGACTTACTCGGCAATGAGCTCGAGCAACTCAATACCGAATATTTTGCAGAAAATACAAAGCTGGCAACGATTCAAACAAACCTTACCGAGACGCGCGATAAATTGCGCTGGTTCGAGGCTGAGCTTGAAGCACAGCGCCAGGTTCTCAACGAGCGCCTCTCCAACATCTACAAACACGGTGATATGGAGCCGGTTGAGGCGATTCTTGATAACGCCAGTTTTTCAGAGCTGTTCACGCGCTTGAGCTTGCTGATGAAGATCGGTGAGCAAGATGCTGAGCTTCTCGGGAAATTGCACGATCAGAAAATGAAGGTCGAGGAAACCAAGAACTCTCTCGATCAACTTTACAACCAGCAAAAAGATATCACAGTACAACTCGAAAGCCGCAAGAAAGCTATCGAGGATAAAATGCGGCAAGAGACCGCTCTCTTGGCTAGCATCGACGCCCCGACAAAACAGATACTCGCCCAAGAAGAAGCAAAGCGCCAGCAGGAGCAGGCTACGGTCGTTCAGAAGTTGACCCAGCCGGTAAACGAGCCGACCCCGGCACCTACGAATACAAATGATCCCGCGCAGCCACAGCAAACCCAGCCGGCCCAGAATCAAAGCGGTCGCATTGCCGTACAGCCCGGCACAGTCGCTTTCGAAGCGATCAAATACCTCGGTATTCCATACGTGTGGGGCGGCGAAAACCCGGATGTCGGTCTCGATTGCTCGGGTCTGGTAAAAGTCGTCTTTGCCAAGTTCGGTATCCAGCTCTATCACTATACAGGCGAGCAAGTTAAGGTCGGTATCGCGGTGGAATACAGCGGCTTGCAATCAGGCGACCTGGTCTTCTTCGGTAGCCCGATCCATCATGTCGGTATCTACCTCGGCGAGGGCTATTACATCCACGCGCCGAAGCGCAACGACGTCGTAAAGATCAGCAAACTAGCCGATCGCCATGACTATAACTGCTCACGCCGGATCATCAGTATCCTGCCGGCGCCTTCGCTCCCATAAGCTTATAGCCGAGGGCGCGCAATTTCATACAGGTTATTCACCACTTTAAGTCTTGTGGTATTATGCAAATAAAGGGCGCTTAAAGCGCCCTTTTAAGTATCTATAGCAATACCCTTTTCCCTTTCCCTGCGGGCAGTTGGTAAACGTGCTTAAGCGGGGACATTTTTGGGAATCCTAGTAACGTTAATGTTGAAGGAGGAAGGTGGATGAAGGATTTAACCTCTCTCGCGCTCGACGTCGCTAAGACCTACGGCGCAACCTATGCGGATATCCGGATTATCGAGGAGCAAAGCGAATCGATCTCGATAAAAAACGGGCGTGTCGAAGACGCGAGCACCTCGACCAATTACGGGTTCGGCGTGCGGGTCATCGCCGACGGCGCCTGGGGATTTGCCGGCAGTTTCCGCGTTGAGAAGCAAGAGATCGAACGTGTCGCCCGCCTCGCGGTTGATATCGCCAAGGCAAGCGCGCTAATTAAGAAGGAAAACGTGGTGCTCGCCCCCGCTCCGGTAATTCAGGATACCTACCGTACACCGATCGAAATCGACCCGTTTAGCATATCCCTTGAAGACAAGCTCACGCTGCTCAGCGCCGCTGAAGAGGCGGTTCGAAAAACACCCGGCGTGGCCATCGCAACCGCTTCTATGGATATATCAAAGCAGCATAAGATTTTCGCCAGCCTCGATGGAAGCTACATCGAACAGTATATTACCGAGTCGGGAGCCGCCCTTGACGCCATAGCGATAGCGGGCGGCGAGATTCAAGAGCGCTCCTACCCAAACTCGCACGGGGGTGATACGGCGACTTCCGGTTATGAGTTCATTATGAATTTGCACCTGGCAGATCACGCACAGCGAATCGGCGAAGAGGCGGCCGCGCTGCTTAAGGCAAAAGAGTGCCCGAGCGGCGAATTTACCGTTATCTTGGACGGAAGCCAGCTCGCGCTTCAAGTACATGAATCGTGCGGGCATCCGGCTGAATTCGACCGCGTACTCGGCATGGAAGCAAG
Organism: Candidatus Aquicultor sp.; assembly: GCA_036504445.1. Classification (NCBI taxonomy): domain Bacteria; kingdom Bacillati; phylum Actinomycetota; class Candidatus Aquicultoria; order Candidatus Aquicultorales; family Candidatus Aquicultoraceae; genus Candidatus Aquicultor; species Candidatus Aquicultor sp. The sequence goes on along the minus strand of DASXVE010000020.1, from coordinate 19,142 downwards.
CTACGCCGGCACGAGTTTTGTTACGATTGATAAGCTGCGGGAACTTCAATACGGCTCCCCCATTGTTAATATTAACTCCGACGCGACAATTCCGAGCGCACTCGGCACCTTTGGTTATGATGACGAGGGCATACCGGCACAACGATTTGATATTGTGCGAAACGGGATTTTTGTAAATTATCTCACCTCGCGCGAGACCGGACCAATCCTTGCTGAAACGAGTAACGGCTGCATGCGGGCCGACGGCTGGAATAGGATTCCGCTGATTCGCATGACAAGCGTAAACTTACTGCCGGGCAATTCATCGCTTGAAGAGATGATCGCCGACGTTAAGGACGGGCTGTATCTTGCTACCAATCGCAGCTGGAGTATCGATGATAAGCGGCTCAACTTCCAGTTCGCCACACAGATAGGCTGGGAGATTAAAAACGGCAAGCTCGGCGCTATGGTGAAAAACCCGAATTATACCGGTATTACACCGGAGTTTTGGAATTCATGCGATGCAATCGCCGGCCCTGACGAGTGGAAAGTTTGGGGCTTGGCCAACTGCGGCAAAGGCGAGCCTACGCAAATCGCTCATGTCGCACACGGTGCGGCGCCGGCCCGGTTTAGAAATGTGAAGGTAGGTGTTGGTAGATGATGGATAAGGACCTCATCCAACAAGCGCTTAAAACAGCGGTTGATTACTCAAAAGCGGACCAGCTCGAGGTGCTGGCAACGGCGGGAGACACGGCACTCACCCGCTATTCAAACAACTATATCCATCAAAACGTCGCCACCACTAACGTGAGCCTTTCAATCAGGGCGGTTGTTGATAAAAGAATCGGATACGCCTCGACGAACCGGCTCGACGCTGAGTCCATCCACGAAATGGTCGATAAAGCTACGCTCATAGCCAAACATAGGCCTCCTGATAAGGATTTTGTGTCGTTGCCAAAACCTCTACCGATCGAGCAGCGGGACATGGTGGCCCGCTCGACGTTGGAAATCACGCCTGAAGAGCGGGCGCGGGCGGTGGCGCAATTTATCAATGTCGTCGAGCCGCAGAACCTCACGGCGGCCGGCGCGTATTCCACCGGCTATACCATCGTCGGCGTCGCAAATACGCTCGGCGTTAATGCGATCGGCACACTGAGCGAAGCCGAACTAAAATCGGTCGCGATGTCGAGAACCAGCTCGGCGTTTGCGAGCGAGATCTCGATAAGTGCGGCAAAAATCGATATGAATACCCTCGCGAACACTGCAAAAGCCAAAGCACTGGCAAGCGAGAACCCCGTCGATATGAAGCCGGGCAAATACACCGTGATATTGGAACCGGAAGCAGTCGCGGATATAGTGTCGTTCCTGGCGTTTGCAGGTTTTAGCGCACTCGCGTTCCAAGAAGGTCGAAGCTTTATGAACGGTAAAATCGGGCAGCAAATCGTAAGCCCGAACGTTTCGATCTGGGATAATGCATTCGACCCCGGTACCATCGGGCTCCCCTTCGATTTCGAGGGCGTGCCGAAGCAAAAGGTTATCTTTATTGAGGACGGCGTTGCTAAAGGCGTCTGTTATGACAGCTACACCGCGCATAAGGAAGGAAAAGAATCGACCGGGCACGCACTCCCCGCGCCGAACACTTATGGGCCGTTGCCGCTAAACCTCATCATGGGGGCAGGCGACGCCACTTTTGACGAGATGGTAAAGAGCTCGGAGCGTGCCGTTTTGGTCAGTCGCTTCCATTACACGAACCTTGAAGACCCGATACGAACAACGCTGACCGGCATGACCCGCGACGGTACGTTTTTAATTGAGAACGGCAAGATCAAAGCGGCGATTAAAAATCTGCGCTTTACTCAAAGCATCCTTGAAGCGCTCTCCAACGTAGTTATGGTGTCGGAAGATCGCCAGCTTAAAAGCGCAATACTCGGGGGAAGCTACGTCCCGTATCTGAAAATAAACGAGTTTAGCTTTACCGGCGCGACCCAGTTCTAACAGCGCGCAATTACTAGCATTGCAAAAAGATCGAGCTGCAGACGAGTAAAATAACGGCTCTTTGCAAGCAGGCTCTTGTCAAAGCTATCGAACTGAACAAAGCGACGCAATAAAAACGCCTTGTATGCCAAGGCGTTTTCTTATTTCTATAAATATTTATAATTTCTGGATTAGTTTTACGAGAGCCCTTGCACGTTAGGACGCTTACAATGTCACTTCCTGCGGGCTAACTTATCTTGCTATCGGCTTGCAGAACCGGGTCGCGCCGTCGGGATGTCTTTCTGATATGCTTGACCATAGTAATCTGTGTGCCGTAGCTCTCTTTACTTCTAACGATGAGAGAATCCACCAGACAGTACATCAGCGGCAACCCGCGACCCCCTGAGTTACCGACCCCCGGGAATTTGCAGCTCTTCTTACTGAATATGAAGCCGCAGCCCTGGTCGATAATGTGGACCGTTATTCCCTTGGTATTTACCTCGAAGCGAACGGTTAGATTGTCACTATTGGAATGCCGCATCGAGTTGGTTACAGCTTCCATAATCGCGAGCATGAAATCATTGATATCTGCATCGCTAAACCGTGCGCTGTGCATTACATCGAGGATAAGTTGCCGGATGATTTTTAAGTATTTGAGCGTGGCCGGTACGGTAAGTTCGATAATGTCCTGTGTCGATCTCCTGATTCGTCTCATAGCGCATACTCCTAGTAGAAAAAGGGCTACTTACCCGAAAGCATCGGCAAAATATGCCGATTACTTCACCCTCAATCAAATACTTTCAGAGCTTTTGCGACCTAATACAAGCTTGCAAAAAAAATAGACCACGATAAGTAGTTGGAGGGGCCGAGCTACTTATCGGTGGTCTATACTTAATTCATGCTTAATACTAGAGTACCAGAACTGCAAAGCGCACTGCAAGCCTTGAGCATTATACCCCCCACAGTATTGACCGATGTTGCCTGGTATTTAAGCATATCGCATAGGCTACGGGGTATATTAATTGAGCACTAAACTAAATATCGGAAACAAAATATCCTGTGTTTGTGCAACAGCTGGAAATATATGGTTTGGACATTCCAGCGTTTTCTGTTACAATGCTTAACTTAGGACATCGAAACAAAGGAGTGATTTTACACTTAGCACGAGACAACCTGTCGCAATGCGACAGGCCCCATACCGCGATCAACAAGAATGTGTTTATTAATTACTCGAAATCTTACTTCGCAGCAACAATCGCCGTAATCAATTAAACCAAAGGAACCGCGTCAATCCTCTACTGAAATCAGACATCGTACTCTTCTATTGATTATCAATGCACTAAAAACCGAAGGATAAGAAATTAAGGAATTATGCGCTACAGGCATAATCTTTAGGGTAAATACCTCTGTGGCCTTTGCGGCCTAAACTTAAGCGAAAGGAAGTGATGTTTTGGGTTTACGAAGACTAGTGATACTTATGCCGATTATAGTGTGCTTTTTCTTGATCGGCATGGCACCAGCGATGTCCTCGAACTCAACCGATACAACCTCGAGTGTACAGGCAACTACCCCGCAGGATACAGCGGGTATCGAGACCCTCAGGGATACGGCAACAAAATGTGATGTGGCAACTGCGGCGCTGCAGCTGACCAACAAGCAAATCACCGAAAACGAGCGTGAGCTTTTTCTTACGCAAAGCCGGCTAACTGCCGCAACAATTGAATTTAACAAACGGGTGCTGGAGGCCTACAAAAACGGCCCGGTAGAGCTTCTTTCTATTCTTGCATCTTCATGTAGTTACAGCGATTTTATGTCAAGAGTGATGTTGATCACCAGTATTATGGAAGAAGACACACACGTCATCGCGAATATTCGATCGGAGCGATCCGCCCTCGCCCGGCATAAAATTGAACTCGCCCGGGCAAAAGAGACACAAGCCAAACAACTCGTCCTGGTACAACAACAAAAAACTGTGCTTGAAAACCAAATAAGAGCGCGGCAGCGCAACCTGCCTGCGGCGACGGTAAAACTGCCCGTTGCCAAACTACGCGCAACATACAAGATTGCTATGGTTCCAACGGCTGCTCCGTCGCGAAGCACGAACACGTCACGGGGCGGCGAGCGCGATTGTGGGTTTATTTTTCCGGTGGCCGGCCCGCATAACTATATCGATAGCTGGGGGTTTGCACGTTCCGGCGGCCGTCATCACAAAGGATGCGATATTATGGCGGCAAAGGGTACGCCCGTAGTCGCGTGCATTTCCGGGATCATTGAGAGGTCGCAGGCGCACGATCGCGGCCTGGGTGGTATCAGTATTTATTTAGCGGGGGCAAATGGCTCGACCTACTATTACTGCCATTTAAATTGCATCGCACCCAATATTACCACCGGCTCACAAGTCACTGCCGGGCAAATTATTGGCTATGTTGGAAGCACCGGCAACGCGAGTGCCTCTGCGCCGCATTTACATTTTGAAATACATCCGAGCGGTGGCTGTGCTGCCGACCCCTTTCACATACTGAAAGCGGCCGATAACTAGATTGACAGGTAGGATACGAACATATAGCTTGGAAGTAGGGCCATTGTTGTAGGTTAAGAGCACGAGTGGCCGTTCCCTTACATAAGGAGTTATCACATGTCGGAAATTCTGCACTCTGGCAACGGATGTTGAGCTACCACCAGGTATACTGAAAACTGCATGGTATGCGGTGAAAAACTTATATACCGGGCTAGGCCGGAGCTACTTACTTGCTATTTCTGTGGTCAAGCATCCGCGGGAACGATTTCATGCGTAAATAATCATTTCGTCTGCGATGCCTGCCACGGTCAGGATGCGCTTCATGCGATCACCACAATCGCCATAACGACTAAGCTTAACGACCCGATACAGATTGCCGAGCAGATGATGAGCCATCCCTCGGTGCCGATGATCGGCGGCGAGCATCACGCTATAGTGGCAATGTCGCTAACCGCAGCGCTAAAAAGCGCGGGTCCCGTGTCGTATAACGATCAAGAACTTATCATTAACGATGATCTCATAGAGCGCGCTCTTGATCGTACCTGGACGGATAGAGTTCCGTCGTGCATGTGCGCTAATTACGGCGCGTGCGGCGCCGCCCTGGCGGCCGGTGTGGTTATGAGCCTGCTTACCGATGCTACGTGTGATAAACCTAAGGGAAGAGAACGCCAGATCGCAATGCAAACCACAAACGCGGCTACGGCAAAAATAGCTTCATATATGGGGACGTGCTGCAAATTAAGCACGCGTCTTGCAATCGAGAGTGCCTGTGACGCCATCAAGGAACATATGGGGCTTTCCCTGCCGCGAACCATCACAAAATGCCAGCACCAGAAGCGAAATCCATATAAATGCTTAGGAGCTGCGTGCCCGTTCTCTAAACCGAGCGGTCGATAGTGCCGCCACCGACCACGACATCACCGTCGTAAAATACGACAGCCTGACCGGGTGATATTGCGGATTCCGGGTAATCGAATTCAACATGAAGCTCGTCGTTCGGTAGCGGAGTGATTGTAGCCGGCGCTTCCGGCGATTTGTAGCGAATTTTTGCTTTCACACGCATCGGCCCGGCAAGCCGGCCGATCGAGATCAAATTAATGTCACGGGCAACAAGGCTGCTTTTCAAAAGGTGATCTTTAGTGCCGACGATAATTGCATCCTCTTCCTCTTGTATCGCAATTACATAAAGCGGCTGCGGTGCCGATATCCCAAGCCCTTTGCGCTGCCCTATTGTATAGTGAATAATGCCGTTGTGCGTGCCGAGTACGTTGCCCTGCATGTCGTAAATCGGCCCCGGGCGATCAGCGCCCGGTGTATACTCGGTGACAAATCTTGGGTAGTTTTTATCGGGAACGAAACATATCTCCTGGCTTTCTTTCTTCTGAGCTACCGTGAGCCCAAGCTCAGTAGCCCGGCGCCTGGTCTCCTCTTTTGTAATATGACCGACCGGAAACATTGTGTGCGATAGCTGCTCCTGCGTGAGCACGTAGAGCACGTAGGACTGGTCTTTACTCTCATCGATGCCTTTTTTCAGCAGGTAACGGCCGCGCTCTTCACTGTGCTCAACCCACGCGTAGTGCCCGGTCGCAATATACTCTGCGCCGATTGCCCTTGCCTTATGAAGTAGCGCTTGAAATTTTACATACTGGTTGCAGCGAATACAGGGGTTCGGTGTGCGCCCGCGCTGGTACTCGGTTACGAAGTCTTCGATGACTTCTTGCTTGAAAATTTCGCGGAAATCAAAGGTGTAGTGCGGAATACCCAGTGTATACGCTACGCGCTTTGCATCGTCGGTCGCGGAGAGCGAACAACAACCGCCGAAGCGCTCGGCCTCTTCCTCGGTCTTTGCCGAGGGCCAGATATTCATCGTAATGCCGATTACGTCGTAGCCGGCCTCTACAAGAAGCGCGGCGGCGACAGAGCTGTCGACACCACCGCTCATAGCACATACCACTTTTGTTTTAGCCGTTTTAACCATAAATATTACCCGTTATCAGGTGCTCCCCCATTTTTCGTGCGGTAATCTTCTATTGCCTTCTGCAGGCCGTCAACGGCCAGCACCGAGCAATGCATCTTCTGCGGCGGCAGCCCATCGAGCGCATCGGCAATGTCCTGCCTGGTAAGCTTCTCGGCTTCCTCAAGGCTCTTGCCCAATGCCATCTCGGTAACCATACTGCTTGTGGCAATTGCCGCGCCACAGCCGAGCGTTTTAAATTTTACATCGTCGATCTTATTATCTTTAACCTTAATCGTAATGCGCATCATATCGCCGCACGTCGGGTTGCCGACCTCGCCAATGCCGTCCGGCTGCTCGACTTCACCGACATTTCGCGGATTACGGAAGTGCTCCATTACCTTTTCGCTGTACATGCTATCTATCTCCTTAACAGGTTTTTCCCCAGCTCGCATCAAGAGGCGACATTGCTCGTAAGCGCTCGATAATCGGTGGCAGAACTTCGAGAACGTAATCGATATCCTCTTTGGTTGTCTCGCGACCGAGGGAGAGCCGCAGGCTGCTGTGTGCGATCTCAGCCGGAACCCCCATCGCGATCAGTACGTGCGACGGGTCGAGCGTACCCGATGTACATGCCGAACCGCTTGAGCAGCTAATTCCCTCCATGTCGAGGCTTAATAGGATTGCTTCGCCTTCGGCACCGACCAGGCAAAAGCTCGCGTTGCTGGGAAGCCGCTTTGTCGGATGACCGTTCAGGCGCGCATAGCTTACCTGCCCGAGCATGCCGCGGATAAGGTAATCGCGAAGCTCAGTTAAACGCACCGTTTCAGCCGCCATTTCTTTTTCCGCAAGTTCGATTGCCTTTGCGAACCCGACAATGCCCGGCACATTGTGTGTGCCGGCCCTGCGGTTATGCTCCTGACTGCCGCCATGCATAAACGGCACCATACGTGTGCCGCGCCGCACGTATAGCGCACCGACGCCTTTCGGGCCGTAGAGCTTATGCGCCGACATCGAGAGCAAATCGACGTTGAGCTCGTTGACGTCAACCGGAATATGACCCACGCTTTGCACCGCGTCGGTGTGAAGCTGAATACCGCGTTCTCTGGCAATCTTGCCGATTTCGGCGAGCGGCTCGATCGTCCCGACCTCGTTGTTTGCGTGCATGACCGAAACCAATACCGTTGTGTCTTTCATCGCTTTTGCGATATCCGCCGGATCGACCATACCGTGCTCATCAACCGGCACGTATGTTACCTCAAACCCGCGTTTCTCAAGGAAATGACAGGGTTCGAGCAATGCGTGATGCTCGACCGTCGTCGTTATAATATGATTGCCCTTTTTCTCATTGCCGTATGCAATACCTTTAATCGCAAAGTTATCGGCCTCGGTACCGCCGCCCGTAAAGACAATCTCACGCGGATCGGCGCCGATAAACGCGGCGACCCGGTCGCGAGCATCCTCGATGACGCCGCGCGCACTACGCCCCAATGTATACAGCGAAGAAGGGTTCCCGAATTCCTGCGTGAAATATGGCATCATCGCTTCGACGACCTCACGCCGTGCCGGTGTCGTTGCCGCATAATCCATATAGATGAACTTCTCCAAATTGTCGCCTCCCCTAGATGCCATCGCCTGATGTATATGTATCGTCAACACCGGCGCCGTCAAGCTCACATACAGCGGTTTCGTCTTTTACCAGACGCAGCGCCGACGCGGCTTGCTTTTGCTGGCGTTTGTTCATCTCATCCATTTTTTGTTCAAGCTCTCTGATGCGATCGCCCAAACACTTTATAGCCTGTGCCTCCGGATCGGGCAAGTGACCGTGCTCGAGTTCTTCTTCGGCGGTGCGCCCTTTCACACTCGAGAAGATAACGTGCCCGGGTACACCGACTACCGTGGTGTTTGCCGGAACGTTTCGAATAACGACCGAACCGGCGCCGATCTTAACGTTCGCGCCGACCATGATCGCGCCGAGCACTTTCGCGCCCGCACCGACAACGACGTGGTTGCCAAGTGTGGGGTGACGTTTGCCCTTTTCCTTCCCTGTACCGCCAAGTGTGGCGTTTTGGTACACAAGCACGTCATCGCCGATCTCGGTGGTCTCGCCGATAACAACACCCATACCGTGATCGATAAAAAATCTGCGCCCAATCTTGGCGCCGGGATGGATCTCGATGCCCGTCATGAAACGGCTCACTTGCGAAATAAATCGCGGGATAAGCGGCACGCGCCGCTTATACAGGTAATGCGCTGTGCGATGCATAAGAATCGCGTGAAAACCAGGGTAGCACAAAACCACTTCGACGATGCTTTTCGCCGCCGGATCTTTATCAAATATTGTTTTGACCTCTTCTTTTAGAGTTCGAAACATTAACCTTATAACCGTAAGCCTTTCTTATTATTTCTTTTGGCCGTTTAATCTAGGTCCGCGAATACCGGATTACTCAAGTATCGCTCGCCCGTGTCGGGCAATATCACGACGATGAGTTTTCCGGCGCTTTCAGGCCGCCTAGCAACCTGGACCGCAGCATAGGTGGCTGCGCCGCTTGAGATACCGGCCAGTATCCCCTCTTCGCGAGCGAGCCGCCGCGTGAACTGTATAGCCTCTTCATTCGTGACCTGTATGATCTCATCAATTATATCAATATTTAATACTTTCGGAACAAAGCCGGCGCCGATGCCTTGTATCTTGTGGGGGCCTGCCTGCCCGCCCGAAAGAACCGGTGAATCTGCGGGCTCAACCGCCACCGCTCTAAATTCCGGTTTACGCTGCTTGAGCGCTTCGGAAACTCCCGTTATCGTGCCACCCGTGCCGACACCGGCCACCAGTATATCAACGGCACCGTCGGTATCATGCCAAATCTCGTTGGCGGTCGTCCTGCGATGCATATCCGGGTTGGCGGGGTTCTCAAATTGGTGCGGCAGATAATAATCGGGATTTTCGTTTTTAATTTCTGCAGCCTTGTCGACTGCCCCCTGCATACCTTCTGATCCGGGAGTTAGGATGAGCTCGGCACCGTAAGCCTTTAGCAGAGACCGGCGCTCAATCGACATAGTATCCGGCATAGTAAGGATTACCTTGTAGCCGCGTGCCGCGGCAACAAATGCCAGCGCAACACCGGTATTTCCGCTGGTCGGTTCGATAATGGTCGCCCCCGAAGCTTTGCCGGCCGGTGTTACGATGGTCTGGCCGGGTTTGAGCAAGCCCTGGCTCTCGGCCCAGTCGATCATGTTGACGCCGATCCTGTCTTTGATGCTTCCTGCAGGATTGAATGATTCCACCTTGGCGATTACTGTACCCGCAGCGCCATCGGTGATCCTGTTTAGTCGAACAAGCGGCGTGCGACCAATAGTCTCGGTGATGTTGTTATAAATCTGTCCCATTGCATCCTCCCGTTACTAGATATAATACATCGGCTGCATTGCTTGATCGTACCGTACCTGGTTCATGGTAAGCTGATCGAGCGTCGTATCTTTAAGAATGCCCTCAACAGCAGTATCGACCTGATACCATAAATCCTGCAGTGCGCATTGTGTTTTGCGAGCGCATTCCGATGCGCCGTTGCCGGCACAAGAAACCGCCGCCACGGGACCGTCAAGCGCCTGGATAACGTCGTAAACCGTTATATCCTGCGGTGCTCTCGCCAATGTTACGCCGCCTTGTGACCCGCGCTGGCTGTTGACCAGACCCGCTTTCTTGAGCCTCGGGATTTGTTGCTCTAAGAAACGCTCCGGGATACCTTGCCGCATGGCAATTTCACGGACTCCGACCGGCTTATGTCCGTCATTGCTTGCCATATCGATTAACGCCCTGAGCGCGTACTCACTCTTAGCTGAATACCTCATAACACTTCCTTACACCTGGCAATATAGCTAATACCATAATTCCGATACAATTAGTGCGATTTTGTGTGTTTATAAGAACGTAGCATCGTAACAGGTAGGTGTCAAATATTTCTAGCGCGGTGGGCGATATTACTTGCCGATGCCGACGTTCAAACTGCCGCTTTTGAAGCCCGCAAGATCAAGCGCGATGAAGTGAAATCCCAGGGCTTTTATACGCGCGGCGATAGTGCCGGCTTGCGCAGCCACCTTGATAAGGTCCTTGCTCGGTACTTCGATTCGTGCGATGTCGCCGTGGTGCCGCACCCGCAGCTCGGTAAGGCCAAGCTCACGTAGATAGCTTTCGGCCTCGGCGATTTGTTTGAGTTTTTCCTCGGTGATAACTTCACCATACGGCACACGCGACGCAAGACACGGCGTGCATGGCTTATCCCAGGTAGGAAGACCGCAAGCGTTGGATAGCTCGCGGATATCGTCTTTGGTCATCCCAACCTCTTTAAGCGGGCTGCGAACGCCTAGCTCCTCGGCAGCTTTGATGCCGGGGCGCCAATCATCCTCGTCATCGGCGTTTGTTCCGTCGAGCGCAACAGCGAAAGTACGCTGGCGGCGAATCTTATCAATCATGGAAAAACGCAGTCTCTTGCAGTGATAGCAGCGCTCCGGCGGGTTTGTAATAAACTGAGGGTGCGCGAGCTCATCGGCATTGATGACCATATGCTCGGCGCTGAGCTGGTGGGCGAGCGCTTCTGTCGCCTCAAGCTCGTTTAGAGCGAGTGTCGCTGAGTACGCCGTAACCGCGAGCACGTTCTTCGGCCCGAGCACATCAAGGGCTACTTTGAGTAAAAAAGTGCTGTCAACACCACCCGAAAACCCGATAACGACGCTCTTCATACCGGAAAGAACGGCCTCAAGACCGGTTAGTTTTTCAGCTGCTCTTTGCATGTTCGCCGTCCTTACTGCGACCGGTTGATTGCTCATCCAAACAACCGGAGAGGTTGTCGGGCTCGCCGATGCGGTTAATCATAGCCGCCAAATACCCGGCCCCGAAGCCGTTATCAATATTGACCACGGCAACACCGCTCGCACATGAATTAAGCATAGTAAGAAGCGGTGCAAGACCGCCAAAGTGCGCACCGTAGCCTATGCTGGTCGGCACCGCAACGACCGGGCAGGACACCAACCCACCGACAACGCTGGGAAGCACACCGTCCATGCCGGCCGCAACAACGATAACCTTGGCGTCGGCCAGGCGCTCGTAAAACGCCAAGAGACGGTGTAGCCCGGCGACGCCGACATCGTAAATACGCTCGACATTAGCGCCTAGCATCTGCGCGGTAACCGCTGCTTCTTCGGCAACCGGCACATCGGCCGTACCGGCGCTCACGATTGCGATACTGCCGACGCCATCGTGCTGCGGTCGCTTATCCACCGTGATCACGCGCGCTTGCGCGTGATACTGTGCGGTCGCCTCTAGCGCCCGCACCACCTCAAAAGCCGCTTCATCCGCTCGTGTTGCAAGAAGCGTATCGCTGTTCTTTAAAAGCGTTTGCGCGATGCTTTGGACCTGTTCGGGTGTTTTCCCCTGGCAGAAGATGACCTCGGGAAACCCCTGGCGGAGTGCGCGGTGGTTATCGACCTTGGCAAATTCAAGATCGGTAAAGGGCAGGTGATGCAGCCGCTCGTATGCCGCATCGATATTTATACTGCCGCTCTTTAGCTCTTCAAGGACCCGCCTGATGGCAGCGTCACTCATATTCATACCTCTTCTCAGATTTTTTAATGCCGACGCATCATAAAAGGATACTCATACTGTAGTGCAAACTTCGTGAACAGGCAATATCCACCATTTGCCGGTTATGTAGCATCCAGAGGCGCAACCATGCGCGATGGCGATGCCCTTGCATGTTTATTCCACAATAGGGTTTTGTATGCAAATTGCCGCTATTGTGAACCAATCGGTGTGCTTTTGCTGATTCTTGCGACACCAAGGTGGGTAGATTTGAAAGAGACCTAGGGGGGCACCATGGACATCAATCATATCGGCATAGCGCTCGCTTCATACCTGACCGGAGCGGTCGCCCTTTATGCCTATTTAAACCGTAACCGTTATATAGACATCGCAATAGCATCCGTCGCCGTGTTTGTGTTTGGAACCGGGATGCTTATGACCGGAGTTAATATTCTCGCCCGTTATTCATCCGTTCTAGTGGCGGCATCCACCGGTATTATGGGAATCGCGGCGGTTATTCTTCTTGTTCGCCTGGCCAGGGATGCCGTTGATGCGCTGTTCGAACGTCCCGGTCCGCGCAGCACACAAAGGCCGCGACTATCACGCCGGCTGCCTCCCCGACGGCAGCAAAACGAGCAATCGCGCTCCAGCGAGCCAGGTTCATCGGATGCACCGGATGCACCGGATAACAACCGACACGCAAGCGGTACGTAGTTTAGTAAAGCATGCTAAGAATTACGGGAAAATGAGAATTACGGCTGCTGTCCGATAGCCTGGCATGCGTCGTCTTTGCAGGCAAATCGCTCAATACCCGATGCGTCAAACAGGCCGAGGTTACTGAACTTTTTTATAAGATGGCCGTTGTTCCCAAGAACAAGTGCGTAGCGAGCTCCAATATCATTAAGCCTCGCTTTGTTTGAGATCAACAGCCCGATGCCGGAGCTATCGATAAGGGATACGTTTGAAAGATCAACGATTAGTCCCTTTGGTGCTTCTGCGAGCACGGTCTGAAAATAATCGCTAACCCGATCTTTCTCGGTGAGATCGAATTCACCGGCAAGCACCATAACATGGATACCAGTTTTGCGAGCTATTTCAACGTTAAGCATATAATCCATCCCTGGAAGTAAAATTTATCATCATTGCAATGCGGTAGTATTGCCGGAATCACCCTGAACGAGTGCCTCTACCCACATCTTGCTCCAAATCACGCCCTATGTAAAGCACCCAATTAGGTAATTACGCATGTAATATCGGCCAAAATAATAGCAGAAAGGCATCGATCGAATCGATGCCTTTCTGCACTGGTGCCCGAGGCCGGACTCGAACCGGCACACCCGCAAGGGCGGCGGATTTTAAGTCCGCTGCGTCTACCTATTCCACCACTCGGGCATGTATATCACGTGCTAAACACATGAATTCCTAATTTAATGTAGCGATTACTTTAGCTAAAGTCAAGGTAGCTTTTCTGCCCACCCTATATACCCATTGAGTAAATTATCCCGTCTAAAATATCGCGTTCGCTTACGACCATTTCCGAAAAGCGTAAACCCCTGAGCGTTTCTTCAAGGATAATAGCCCCGGCAATGATAACGTCCGCCCGTTTCGGATGCATTCCCACGATGCGCTTGCGCTCTTCCAGCGGAACGGATGCCAGCTGTTTGATTAATTCGACGAGATCGGTAAGCGTAATGCGCGAGCCGTGAATTTTTGCCGGGTCGTACGGTGCAATCTTATGCACCAGCGCCGAGGCCTGCGTTGCCGTACCGGCCACGGCGATCAATATCGCCGGTTTTGCCGCAGCGATTACCGCAAAAACGGTCTCCGTTAGATCATGCACGGCTTCATGAACATTGGCGAGCTCGCCCGGTGTGGGCGGATCGTGTTGCATGAACATCTCCGATAAGCGTACTGAGCCGATATCAAGGCTTTTTGCACCGAAAACGATGCCTTCGGCACCGTAGATGTACTCGGTGCTACCGCCTCCCACATCAACAACTAGCGCCAATAGATCATCCGGCGCCGGCGTGTCTTCACCGGTAGCCCCCGCAAAGGTAAGCCTGCCTTCCTCTTCGCCCGTTATGACCTCGATGGTGATTTCAAGGCGTTCCTGAACGAGCCTGATAAAATCATCGGCGTTGCCGGCATCGCGCATGGCGCTGGTCGCAATGGCGCGCGAGCGCTCTACGCCATGCTCATCCATGAGTTCTTTATACCGTGCAAACGCGCTGAGCGTTCGCTCCATCGCTTCAGGTTTAATGATGTGTTCCCTGTCGACACCTTCACCGAGACGGGTGATTTCCATCTCGCGAACAAGATCGTGCCACCCTTCATCATCACGGCGCTTAATGAGTAGGCGCACTGTATTTGTACCGATATCGATCGCCCCGAAAATCATCTGGTATCACACCGCCTTTGGCATGAAATTGAGCCGAGTTGCTCATCTACCATGCGGCCGATCGGGTTTTTGCCGGTCGCTAAGTAATGAGCGTAGTGGGCGTGCAGGCACTTTACACCGCGAAGATCGTGGACACCACCGACGCCCGTTGTCAGCACCGGATGGTCGACTCCTGTTGCTGCCTTGCGGCGGCGCGCCATGTAGTCGATATGCGCAGTAAGTATTTCCTCGCAGAGCCGCCCATCTTGCGTAATCTCGCGCTGCAAGCGCTCGGACCAGCCCGCATCCTCCAGCTTCGATACCTCTTTTACCTTGAGCGGGCACGAAAGCCAGAAGAGCGTAGGAAACGGGGTGCCGGCATCGACAAATACATCGGACTCCAGCACCTCGGGGCAACCAAGCACACAGCGTGATGCCACACGCCGGATGCCGCGTGCGTGCCGTTTCAGCTGCTTCTCTATTGTTTCAACGTCGCCTTGCGCAAGCGTTGTCGTCATACCCACCACCATTACTTCATAGTCATATGTGTATCATTAATATCATGGGAAAAGAAGAAAAAAGCACCTCTCTGTTATCCCTCGAGATACTTTTTCAAACTTGGTCATCTATTATGATTATCGCGTGTTTAACCACCGTCGAATGTGTTTGCGCTTCTAACCGCGTTTGCCTTCTATGTTTCTCTTAATATCCCCTAGTCTCTCCTCGCTCGAGCGAAGGAAATTTTTCATCATGCGCTCAAACGATTCGCCCGACTCACGCCTTTCGAACGTGCGGACTTTAACCTCTTCTTTCGGAGGTTCTTCAAGTTGCTTCAAGGAGAGATCGATCTTGCCGTCTGGCTTGATGGCAACCACCTTTGCTTTGACCTCGTCATTTTCGTGCAAGAACTCCTTGACGTCCTTTACATAAGAGTGCGCAATTTCGGAGATATGAATTAGCCCGATGAGACCTCCGGCAAGCTCGACAAATGCGCCGAAGTTTGTAGTTTTGACTACCTTACCTTCGACAATACTTCCAATTTCCACAGACATACGTTTGTTTCAGAAACTCCCTTCATATTCATGATGCGATTTTCCCATTTTACGAGGGTACATGTCAAGAATTGATAGGGTCCTCGTTATAATACATTTGAAAAGAATCCGGTTAGTCTCTGCCACAACGAAGGCTGAGCTATAGCACCACTCTTTTGGCTACTCTGATTGTTTCCCTTCTGCGTTGCTTTTAAATCCTCTGGGACTACCACAACAACTTCCTCATCGGGTTTCGAGAGCCCCAAATCGCGCGCCTTTTGCTCCACAAACTCATCTGAGCGCAAATATTTGACCTGCTGAGAAAGCTGGGTGTTTTCACTTTGAATGGTATTGAGCTGCTTCTGCAGCTTCTGGAGTTCTCTACCTTGTTCGATCCGATGAGATAATGGATAAATCGTCCAGATAACGAAGTAAACAAAGACAGCAAGCATGGCGATACGTCCGTAGTTAAACCTGATCTTTTTCTTGGCTTTCGGACGAAGTTCCCGGACATTACTGTTGCCGGTACGGCGTGGTGATGGTGCCTGGGTAAGACGTTTTGTACCCGTGCGAGTTTGGGCAGGATGCTTCGTGCCAGACTGTGGCGTGGTCGCCCACACCGGTCGCTGGCCGGGATGATTGCTTCTGTGCTTTGTACTGTGGCCCTTCTTGTGGCCTTGTCGTGCATCCAATACTGTCTCTTTTGCTGTGTTGTAGTATATATCTTAGTGCATCTGTTGCCATGATTGGGGTTGCAGTGCGACCACTTCTCAACGTATATGATAGTACAACCGGACGCCATAAGAAAGAGCGGAATCAGCTATTTCGCACAAACTACACTCTCTGCACTTTGATAAGATTTGTCGTTCCCGGTTGATTGACCAAAACACCTGCAGTGATGACCACCCGATCGCCTTTAGCGATAAGGTTGGCGTGAAGCGACGTATCGACCGCAATATCGAACATATTGTCCAGATTAGTGCTCGGACCTGCTTTAAGCGGTATCACGCCCCAGGTCAGCTGCAACTGCCTGATAACTTCATTCCTCGGGCAGATCGCGATGATCGGCTGTGACGGGTGATGCTTGGCCACCTGACGCGCCGTCTCACCGGATTGCGTCGACGTGATGATTGCGGTCGCCTCAAGCGCGGTCGCGATTTCGCACGTAGCGCTGCTGATCGCCTCGGTCGTGCTCAGATGCGGTTGGCGGATACCGTTGGTGCGATCGATACAGTATTTCTGCATGTGTTCGGCTGCCAGAATCGTCCGTGCCATCATAAGCACGCTCTCAACGGGGAAGCGCCCCATAGCCGTCTCTCCGGAGAGCATAAGGGCGTCCGTGCCATCCAGGACCGCGTTAGCGACGTCACTTACCTCGGCCCGTGTGGGGCGCGGATTGCGTATCATCGAGTCGAGCATCTGTGTAGCAGTGATTACCGGTTTGCCGACCACGAGACATTTATTGATAATCGTCTTTTGGGCGAACGGTACGCGTTCGGTCGGCATCTCAATGCCAAGGTCGCCGCGGGCGATCATGATTCCATCGGTTACGGCGATGATCTCGTCAATGTCGTTTACCGCTTCTTGTTTCTCGATCTTGGCGATTACTTTCGCCTTGCTGCCCGCCCAATCTATTAAGTTCTTAAGCATTTTAACGTCATCGGCGGAGCGCACGAATGAAAGACCTACCCAATCAACACCCTGATCAAGGCCAAACGTCAGATCGGCTCGATCCTTTTCGGAGAGCGGAGAGAGGCTCACGTTGACGCCAGGAAGGTGCACGCCCCGGCGAGCGTTGAGCGGCCCGCCTTCGATTATCTTGGTGTGCACGTCTTCGCCCTCAATATCGGTCACCTCAAGTATGATGAGGCCTTCATCGATTAAAATGGTATTGCCCGGTTTAACTTCGCGCGGCAGCTCAGGATAATTGATCGAGACGATTTGGTCGTTGCCGGCAACCCGTCGGGTGGTGACCGTAAAGGTATCGCCCTCGTTGAGAACCGTTGGGCCGCCTTCAATGTCACCGATACGAAGTTTCGGGCCGGAGAGATCCATGAGAATCGCCAGCGGCCGACCGGTCTCTTCCTCAAGTTGGCGCACGCTGGCAATCGTGGCGGCATGATCATCGTAACTGCCATGCGCCATATTGACGCGTACCACATCCATGCCGGCATCAAGAAGTTTTCTCATCGTCTCGATGTTGCGGCTAGCCGGACCGACCGTACATACAATTTTCGCATGCCTCACTATATATCCTCCGTGTTACTGGTTCACTCTGTCGTAATACTTATCGACCGCTACTATTAACGCTTGATATTATAGAACGCCGGCAAGCCGGGGTATGCTGATGTGACCCCCAGGCCTTCCTCTATCTGAAGAAGCCGGTTGTACTTGGCTACGCGATCGCTTCGTGCGGGCGCGCCGGTCTTGATCTGGCCGGCGTTGAGCGCTACGGCAAGGTCCGCAATAGTCGAGTCGCACGTCTCGCCGGAGCGATGCGATATTACCGCGGTATAATTTGCCTTTTGCGCCATTTCTATAGCATCAAGCGTCTCGGTCAAGCTACCGATTTGGTTGAGCTTGATAAGGATCGAGTTTGCGGTGCCTGTTTCAATGCCGATTGCCAAGCGCTTAACATTGGTGACAAACAGGTCGTCACCGACGATTTGGACGCGATTGCCGATTCGATCGGTAAGCTCTTTCCAGCCGTCCCAATCGTCTTGGCTCATGCCGTCCTCGATTGAGATGATCGGATACTTATCGCACAGCGTTTCATAATAATCAACCATTTGGGTCGATGTGAGCGAGCGTCCTTCACCTTCGAGCACGTACATGCCGTCTTTATAAAACTCGCTTGAAGCCGGGTCGAGCGCGATATAGATATCCTGGCCCGGTATATATCCCGATTCTTCAATCGCCGACATAATAACCTTAATTGCCTCTTCGTTCGAGGCAAGGTCAGGGGCAAAGCCGCCCTCGTCGCCGACCGCGGTATTGAGCTTTTTGGCTTTGAGCACTTTCTTTAAGTTATGGTAGACCTCTGCGCTCATACGAAGTGCTTCTTTAAATGAAGGGGCGCCTACCGGCATAATCATGAACTCTTGCAGGTCAACATTGTTATCCGCGTGAACGCCGCCATTAAGGATGTTCATCATCGGCACGGGCAGCGCATGCGCGTTTGCTCCGCCGACGTAGCGGAATAGCGGCAGCTCAAGGTAATTTGCTGCTGCTTTTGCAACGGCTAAGGATACACCGAGAATCGCATTTGCGCCTAGGCGGCTTTTGTTCTCGGTACCATCGAGCTCAAGCATCGTCATATCAATAAACCGCTGGTTGAGCACGTCAAGATCGGCTAACGCGGGGGCGATAATATCATTGATATTACTAACCGCTTTTTGTACCCCTTTGCCGAGGTAGCGACCCGGGTCACCGTCACGCAGCTCGAGTGCTTCGTATACGCCCGTGGACGCACCGGATGGCACAGCCGCGCTTCCCACAATTCCGCTATCAAGGACGACCTCTACTTCAACCGTTGGATTGCCTCGCGAATCCAGAATTTCCCGCCCAATAATCCTCTCGATAATACTCATGTATCCTCCTATGAAAGAAATCTACTCCAACTTACATTTTTATGTCGATCTCAGCACAAAGTTGCTGAAATCCTCAAAGACCCACTTGTTCTTCAGGGTCTGGTAGATAATACCAAGCAGCTTTTTTGCCGTGGCAATGATGGC